>CAZUYG010000864.1:0-1964 GCA_964624265.1 uncultured Candidatus Odyssella sp. | reverse complement strand
CGCGATGTTGTTCAGCACCGCGATGCGCGGATGGAACAGCGCGATCGAGCCGTCGCTCTCGTCCACCTCGCTCACGAACACGTCGCCGCGTCCGACCACGGCGCTGGCGAACGGAATCTCCGGCGTCATGAAATTCTTCATCACCGCGCCGTTCATGATCGTGGGCGCGCGCCCGGCGCGGTGCAGGATCCAGCCGATCATGCCGGTGGTCGTGGATTTGCCGCTGGTGCCGCCCACGGCGACGCTGTCCGGCGCGGCATTGAAGAGCTGCGCCAGCAGTTCGGCCCGGCGCAGCATCGGCACGCCGAGCCGCCGCGCCGCGATCACGTCGGGCACCGAGTCCTCGACGGCGGCCGATGTGACCAGAACCTGCTCGGCGCGCGTGAGGCCGCTGCCGTCCTGCGCATGCAGCGGGATGCCGCGCGCGCGCAGGAATTCGAATTTCCGGGCGAGGCGCCCCTGATCGAGCGAGCGGTCCGACCCTTCGACGGCGCAGCCCTGCGCGCGCAGGATCAGCGCCAGCGGCAACATCCCGCTACCGCCGATTCCGCAGAAGAAATAGGGTCGCTTTACGGTCGGTGTCGTATCCATACGGCCGTGTCGGGCTGTCGGCGCCGCGCCGGAGGGACGGGTAGCATATGTCGAAGCGGGTTAAGATAGGAATCGTGGCGCCGTCGTCGCGCCTCGATCCGGCCACCGCGGAGCGCGTGACAAATCTGGCCGCCGGGCGCTACCCCGAGGCCGAGCTGCACTTCCACCCGCAATGCCATCTCTCGTGCGGCCATTTCGCCGGCGACGATGCGGCGCGTGCCGCCGCGTTTGCCGAGGTGGCCAACGATCCTTCGTTCGACGCGCTATGGTTCGGCCGCGGCGGCTACGGCTCGGCCCGCATCGCCGAAGCCGTGCTGCCGAAGCTGACGGCGGCGGCGCGGCAGAAGCTCTATCTCGGCTACAGCGACGCCGGCGCGCTGCTGGCCGCGCTTTACGCGGCGGGCTTCCCCGGCCTCGCGCACGGGCCGATGCCGGCCGACATCCGGAGGAAGGGCGGCGAGGCGGCGGTGGCGCGGGCGCTCGACTGGCTGGTGCGCCGCGCGCCCGAGGCGCTCGAGCCTTCGCTATCGGCCGGCGGCAAGGCCGTGGCGTTCAACCTGATGACGTTCAGCCAGCTCATCGGCACGCCGCTCGAGCCCGATCTCGCCGGCCATGTGCTGATGCTGGAGGAGGTCGACGAGCACATGTACCGCATCGACCGCTCGCTGTTTCACCTGACCAGCCACCGGCCGCTGCGGCGCCTCGCGGGCCTCAAGCTCGGCCGCTGCAGCGCCATACCGCCGAACGATCCCGATTTCGGGATGAACGAAGCCGAGATCGCCGAGCACTGGTGCAAGGTCTCGGGCATCCCTTATCTCGGCCGCGCCGATATCGGCCACGACCCGGAGAACAAGGTCGTGCCGTTCGGAGCCGCGGCGGGCGCCTGAACCTCAGCTCCGGGCGCGGCGGAAGAATCCCACCGTCCGCTCCCGGAAACTGCGCGGCCGCAAAAGGCTCACGATGAGCATGAGCACAACGGCGCCGATGAAAGCGATGAGCACGCGCTCGAGCAGAACGTTCCCGAGGTGGAGCGCGATGTTGGCGGCGCCGAACAGCCACCGCCCCAGCAATGCGCCGAGCAGCCCCACGACGACGTTGCCGATGATGCCGTAGCCGCTTCCGCGCAGGAACAGGCCCGCCAGCCAGCCGGCGAAGGCGCCGATGGCGAGCGTCACCAGCCAGGATTCGGTGCTCATGTCGTTACCCCAGGGTTCAGGTCGGTGCATAAACGCACGAGCGGCCGTTTGGTGCCCTGGGCGTCCGGGGGCACCTGCCAAGCCCAGCGTCATGCGCCTTCCGCGCCGGTGCGGATTGCGCGCCGCCTCACGGGGCCGATAATCGGGGCGTCATCGGTGAGGGGAGGGGCTCATGGC
>CAZUYG010000863.1:0-1978 GCA_964624265.1 uncultured Candidatus Odyssella sp. | reverse complement strand
CCTCGGCAGGCCGCAGCGCCGCCGCCGGCCGTGCCCGCGAAGCCGGCGACACCGCCCCTGCCGCCGCGGGCCAAGGCGCCGGGCGCCGCGGCCGTGCCGGCCAGGCCCGCACGGGCCGGCGTGAAGCAGGCGCCGAAGGGGCAGACCGCCTCGCTCGGGACGCCGACCGGCGGCGACCGGCTCGGGCGCGGCGACAATGACGACACGACGGGAATGCTCAACGTAAATCTGAATCCGCGCTTCCGCGCGCCGCCGGTGCCGCCCGTGTATCCGCGCCAATCGATCGCGCGCGACGAGGAGGGCGTCGTGCTCGTGCGCGCGCTCGTCGATCCGTCGGGCGCGCCCCAACGCGTGCTGGTTCACAAAGGTTCGGGCTTTCCGCTGCTCGACGACGCCGCTCTCGAAGCGGTGCGCCGGTGGCGGTTCGAGCCGATGATCCGCGACGGCCGCGCGACGTCCGCCTGGGTCCAGGTGCCGGTGCGCTTCCGCCTGAATTGAGAGTGTCCGGGGTTCCGAAAGGAGACGAACATGCCTGCCATTGCCATCGACGAGGCCCGTGTCGGCCGGCTGCGCGACGCCTATCGCGCGCTGGCGTCCACCAAGCCGGCCGCGCGCATCCGCGACGCCGCCGACGAACTCGGCGTTTCCGAAGCCGAGCTGGTGATGACGGAGGTCGACGGCGCGACGCGCCGGCTCGACGGCGATTGGGGCCAGCTTCTGCAGCGGCTTCCCGCGCTCGGCACGGTGATGACGCTCACGCGCAACCCGCACGTCGTTCACGAGAAGGTCGGGCGGTTCGAGAGCGTCACGGTCAATCCCGGCCATGGCGGTGTCGGCCTCGTGCTCGGACCCGACATCGATCTCCGCATTTTCCTGCGCCACTGGCGCTACGGCTTCGCGGTCGCCAAGGCGACGAAGGACGGCGTGCGCAACTCGCTTCAGTTCTTCGACGAAACCGGAACGGCCGTGCACAAGATCTTCCTGAAGCCTGAGAGCGAGACCGGCGCCTACGAGGCGCTGGTGAACGATTTCGCCGCGCCGGCGCCGGCGCCGCTCGAAATCGCGCCCGTGCCCGAGCGGCGCGCGCCGCGGCCCGATGCCGAGATCGACGTGCCGGCGCTCCGCGCGGCGTGGCAGGCGCTGCAGGACACGCACGACTTCCTGCCGATGCTGATGAAGCACAAGGTTCAGCGGCTTCAGGCGCTGCGCCTCGCGGGCGACGACCTTGCCGCGCGGGTCGTGCCGTCGAGCCTTCGCCGCACGCTCGAATGGGCGGCGGCGAGCGGCGCCGAGATCATGGTGTTCGTCGGCAATCGCGGCTGCATCCAGATCCATACCGGGCCGGTGAAAAACCTCCGCGCGATGGGGCCGTGGTTCAACGTGCTCGATCCCGGCTTCAACCTGCATCTGCGCGAAGACCGCATTGCCTCCGCCTGGGTGGTGCGCAAGCCCACGGCGGACGGCGTCGTCACCTCGCTGGAGCTGTTCGACGCCGAGGACGAACTGATCGCGACGCTGTTCGGCAAGCGCAAGCCCGGCGAGGCCGAACGCGGCGATTGGCGCGATTTCGCGGATTCGCTGGCGGCCGGCGGCGCGCGCGCGTGATGCGCCGCCGCACCGCTCTCGCCCTGATCGGATGGCTCGTCGCGGCGCCCGCGCTCGCCGAGCCGCCGCCCTTGACCGACGCGGAGGGCAGACCGATCGCTCGCGGCGATGCCAGCCGCCTCGTCGTCGTCGGCGGCGCGCTCACCGAGATCGTCTATGCGCTCGGCGCCGAGGCAAGCCTCGCCGGCGTCGATACGACGAGCCTCTATCCTCCCGATGCGCTGAAGCGATTGCCCAACGTCGGCTACATGCGCGCGCTGTCGGCGGAGGGCGTGCTGTCGCTCAAGCCGACGCTGATCCTCGCCGAAGGCGACGCCGGCCCGCCGCCTGTGCTCGCGCAGCTCCGCGCCGCGGGCGCCGCGCTCGTTCTGCT
>CAZUYG010000862.1:1524-1980 GCA_964624265.1 uncultured Candidatus Odyssella sp. | reverse complement strand
GTCCACGGCAGCTACGGCCGCGATTTCCTGTATGGCGAAGAAGACAACGACACGCTGTACGGCGGCGACAACAACGACTACCTCGACGGCGGCAAGGGCGACGATGCGCTCTATGGCGACGCCGGAAACGATGCGCTTCACGGCGGCGACGACGACGACCTGCTCGACGGCGGCGCGGGCGCCGACACCATTCATGGCGGTGCCGGCTACGACACGCTGAGTTACGAGCACGCCGGAAGCGGCGTGGTCGTCGATCTGGGCGCCGGGATCGGTCTCGAGGGCGATGCGAAGGGCGACACGATCGACGGCATCGAGCAGATAAACGGCAGCGCCTTCGGCGACACGCTCGCCGGCACGTCGGGCGACGACTACCTCGAGGGCATGGGCGGCAGCGACACGCTCTACGGCCGCGAGGGCTCGGACATTCTCGGCGGCGACGGCGCCGACTCGCTCTAC
>CAZUYG010000862.1:0-1514 GCA_964624265.1 uncultured Candidatus Odyssella sp. | reverse complement strand
GCGAACAACGACACGATGTTCGGCGGCGACGGTCTCGACACGCTGATCGGCGGCACCGGCCGCGACTCGTTCCGCTGGGAGGACACCGACGGGATCGCCGACATCGTCGCCGATTTCGAAACCGGCAAGGACGGCGACGTGTTCGATCTGCGCGAGCTGTTCAAGGCCAACGGCGTGCCGGTCCACGATCTCAATTCGGCGCTGCTCGAGGGCTATATCCGGCTCGAAGACATCAACATCGACGGATATCACGAAACGCTGCTGCGCTTCGATGCCGACGGGTTCGGCGGGCAGGGTGCGCCGCAGGATCTCGCCGTGATCTCGGACGTGCACTTCACGCAGCTGAAGGACTGGAACTTCGCGCTTTGAGGCGGCGGGTTCGTGCCGCGACCGCGGAACGGGGGCGGTGCCTGGCGGCGCCGCCCCTGTGCCATTTCGGCCACGCCCAAGCGCGAATCGATCCGCGCGAGGCCGTTAAACCTTTAGACCCGCACGAAATTTTACCTCTCTCCGGTTGACGAGCGAACGAACCAGGGGCAAGCTTGCCATAAGAGGGGAGCGGGGAATGAGCCAGAAGACGATCACCCGGGCGGATTTGGGCGACGCCGTGTATCAGACGGTCGGCCTCTCGCGGAACGAATCGGCCAAGCTGGTGGAGCAGGTGCTCGACGAAGTGGTGGAAGCGCTGATTCGCGGCGAGGCGGTGAAGCTCTCCTCGTTCGGCAGCTTCATGGTGCGGAAAAAGGGCCAGCGCATCGGACGCAATCCCAAGACCGGGCAGGAAGTTCCGATCCTGCCGCGCCGCGTGCTGGTGTTCCGCGCGTCGAACCTGCTGAAATCGCACATCAACAAGCCGAAAGCGCCCGGCGAGCCGCCGCGGTAGCACGGTATCGGCATGGACATGCCCGAGCCCGAACCGCCGATCAACGACAACGGAGCGCCGCCGGGCGAGGAGCCCGCCTTCGCCGAGGGCGAGGACAAGGCGCCCTCCGCCTATCGCACGATCAGCGAAGTCTCGACGCTGCTCGACGTGCCGCAGCACGTGCTGCGCTTCTGGGAGACGAAATTCGCGCCGCTGCGGCCGATGAAGCGCGGCGGCGGCCGGCGCTACTACCGCCCCGAAGACGTGACCTTGCTCGCCAAGATCAAGGGCTGGCTCTACGACGAAGGCCTCACGATCAAGGGCGCGCAGAAGCGCCTGAAAGGCCGCGGCATCCGCCAGGCTCTGGCCGAGGATGCGCCGAAACCGATCCCGCTCGCGGAACCCGCGCGCAAGGAACTCGCCGCATTGCTCGGCGAACTCAAGGAAATCCGCGCCGCGCTGGATTGAGCCGCAGGTCAGGAACCGCGCGCGAGGCTGGCGGGCAGCGCGCGGACGAGGCGGCCGAAAAACGCCTGCGGCTCCGACGGCGGGCGATAGCGCATCCGGTGCTCGGCCGCCGCGACGCCGGCGGCGACGGCGCCGTGCAGCTGCGTCCAGGTCGGGTTGGCGCCCCAGGATTCGAGGAAGCAGC
>CAZUYG010000861.1:0-1985 GCA_964624265.1 uncultured Candidatus Odyssella sp. | reverse complement strand
CTCACCATCGTCGAGAACACGCCGATCGACTATCTCGACTTCGCCTCGCCAGTGTCGGGCCTCGGCTCCAAGATCGGCCTCGACGCCACCGACAAATGGCCCGGCGAAGTGAACCGCGAATGGGGCCGCAAGATCCGCATGAGCGACGACGTGGTGAAAAAGGTCGACGCGATGTGGAAGGACCTCGGGCTTCCGGGCAGCGGCAAGGCGATCTGGAAATAGCCGCCCCCGCCGCCGCGCATCGGCAAATGCCGGCGTCCGCACACGGGCGCTCTGCCCGCCTGCGTCGCGCGCGGGCAAAAAGCCCGGATTCGCAAACACACCGGCATTGCCGGGCTTTTCCGGGCTTTTCCGGTAATTTCGAGCCCAAGAAAGCCCGGGTTTTCCGCGCAAAAGCCCGGGTTTTCCCGAAGAAAGCCCGGATTTTCCCGCCCGGAGCCGGTGAAGGGCCGCGCGGCGGATATCCCGCGCGGCGTGGCACCGTCGGCTCCGCGCCGCGCGATCGGGTCTCGGTTCACATATCCAAACAGCATCGGACGCAGCGCCGACCGGGCGCGCCGTCCTCCGGCCCAACCAAGCCAAGGCCCACAATAGAACAAAATAGGAACAATGTCAAGCGCGCTGCCTGCGGTTGCAGAACCGAAGCACCGGCGCCGGCGCCATGGTGCGGAATCGAAACGGCCTCGTCGCATGCGAAACGCCCATCGCGCTTCACCCGCGCGAAAGGGCTCCCGACGGCCCGGCGCTACGCCGGCCGCTTCGCTGCCTCGGCCGCTTTGCGCCACGCGGCAACCGCATCGTCGACGCCGGGGCGGTCGTGGAAATCCGGGATGTGGCGCCCGTGGAATGCGCCAGGCATGCCAATGACGCGTTCGGCCAGCTTTTCGAGGTATGCGTTGCCGCCGCGCGCATAGCCCTCGGCTTCTTCGGCGGTGAGCGCGAATTCGACTTCGTACATCGCAACGGTTCCGCAGACGACCGACAGGAACAATGCCGCGCCGTCTTGCAGCAGCATCCAAGACCAAGCCGCTTCCGCGACGACCTTCACCGCTGAGGCACCATTTGAACCCGGATTGGAGTGACAGGTTGTGGGGCAAAAGGGAAGTAAGGCGGGCGGCTTTTTCGTTCCGAGAACCGGCCCCGTCCCCGCCGCCCGATAGGCAAGAACCGCTAGAAGGAAGGGAAGCCGCGCGCATTCGATACGGAGGCCGCGATCGGGTCCGCCGCGGTCGCGCCGGAGCGGCGCGGCGCGCGCTGTGGCCGGCGCGCCACAATGTCGGTGAATTTTTCGCGTCGTTGGCATCCTCTTAGCCACGTCCGCAAATCCGCCGCATTGCGCCGCGCCGTCGGCGCCGCATGCCCGCGCGGGAATTCGCGGCGCGCGCAATGAGCTTAGGCGTCTATCCTCACGGATTGTCAGCCACTGGTGAGGCGGATTTAAGCTTAGCTTCGCCGCCGGGCGTAGAGAGCGGTTTACGAATTCGCGGAACGGATCGGTAAGCGTTTTCGGCGAGAGTGCCGGCCATGCCGACAGCATTCGTCACGGGCGCCACGGGCTTTCTCGGCCTCAACCTGGTCGAGCAGCTTTCCGAGCGCGGTTGGATCGTGGTCGCGTATCATCGCCCCACCTCCGATACCGCGCGCGTTACCCGCTTTCCGGTCCGCCTCGCCGAAGGCGACATCGCGGATTTCGACGCGGTGGCCGCCGCGGTCCCGCAGGGCGTGGACGCGATCTTCCACCTCGCCGCGAACACATCGGTGTGGTCGCGCCGCAACGCGGAGCAGACACGCGACAACGTCGAGGGCACGCGCGCCGTGATCGCGGCCGCGCGCGCCAGAGGCGCGAAGCGCGTCATCCACGTCTCGTCGTGGGCCGCCTACGGCCTCGAGCACGGATCGATCCACGAATCGACCTCGCAATCCGGCCAGTTCTCGAAGGTGACCTACGTGCGCTCGAAAGCGTTGGCCGAGCAGGCGAGGAATCG
>CAZUYG010000860.1:0-1986 GCA_964624265.1 uncultured Candidatus Odyssella sp. | reverse complement strand
TGCCACATACGATGCGAGCGGCCGCAGCCTGTGCGTGCGGTGCCCGCCCGGCTACATCTTCCTCGTCTCGCAGGGGCGCAATCTCTGCGTCAGCCGGCGCTGAACGCCGCGCGCTATCGCCGCAGCGAGAGGATGTAGGCGATCACGTCGTCGATCTCGGCCGAGGTGAGCGTCTGCGGCTCCATTTCGTAGTGCGGCAGCGTGATGAACTGGCGCAGCGAGCCGCGCGTCTGCTCGGGATCGGCGGCCATGCGCATGAAGCTCGGCACCGCCGGCTCGGGCCCGGTGCGGCCGGGCGCGATCGCGTGGCACTTCGCGCAGAAGCGCTCGGCCAGCGCGCGCCCGCGCTCGGCGTTGCCGGATTGCGCCGCGGCCGGCGCGGCGAAGGCGGCGAGGACGAGGGCCGCCGCGGCCCATCGGTGCATCGTCTGTTTCATTGCGCGCCCACCGCGAGATCGCTGACGTAGGGATTGGTCTTCCGCTCCCAGCCGAAGGTCGACATCGGGCCGTGGCCGGGGATGAAGCGCACGTCGTCGCCGAGCGGGAACAGGCGCTCGCGGATCGAGGCGATCAGCGCCTCGTGGTCGCCGCGCGGAAAATCGGTCCGCCCGATCGAGCCCTTGAACAGCACGTCGCCGACGACGGCGAGGTTCGACGGGCGATGGTAGAACACGACGTGGCCCGGCGTGTGGCCGGGGCAATGGAACACGTCGAACACGAGCTTGCCGACGGCGACCGTATCGCCCTGGTGCAGCCAGCGGTCGGGCGTGAATTCGCGCAGCGGCGGGAAGCCGAATTGCTGGCCGCTCGACGGCAGCTTCTCGATCCAGAAGCGGTCGGCCTCGTGCGGCCCCTCCACCGGGAGCGCGAGCCGGTCGCGCAGATCGGCGACGGCGCCGGCATGGTCGAGATGGCCGTGCGTGACGAGAATCTTCTCGAGCGTGATCTTCTGCTTCGCGACCACGCCGAGAATCGCGTCGAGATCGCCGCCCGGATCGACGACGGCGCCCTTCATGGTTTCGTCGCACCACAGAATCGAGCAATTCTGGGCGAACGGGGTGACGGGCACGACGGCGGCTTTGAGCATCGGCGCTTCGCGGATTTGGCCCGCGATATGTGATGGAGCGGCCGCGCCGGCGCAAGCGCGCCGTGCGCCGCAGCGGCGGTGCCCGATTTCCGTCGCTTTTCGGCGGCAAGAACGGAAACTGTGACGCCGTTCACTGCTTGCCCCCGCCGTTCAGGCCATTATGGTGGGCCGTTCGTTGCGCCCGCTCCTTGCACGCCGGGCAAGCATCACCACCTATGGCGCCGTCTCGCCCACGCCGGACCACCGCATGAGCATCGGCTTTCTCAAGTTTCTCGGCGTTCTGCTGATCCTCGGCAGCGTCGGCTTCGCGACGGTGAAGGGATCGATCACCGGCGGCTTCCGCTATCTCACGCCCGGCTTTGGTGTCTCCGATGTCCCAGCCACTGACCGCAAGTGAGCGCCGCACCGCCGCCGTCCGGTCGATGAGCTCGACCGGCGCGGCGATCATTCTCTATTTCCTGCCGCTGCCGCTGCTCGGCAAGGCGTTCTACGAGCTCGTGCTGCGCGGGCGCTTCGGCGGCTTCGTCATCTCGCTGGCGCTGTTCGCGCTGTTCGTCTTCGGCGCCGAGCTGATGCGGCGCGGCATCTCCAAGAACATGGACTTCAAGGCGCGGAAGGTGGCGCTCGCCGGCGGCGCGCCGCTGAAAACGATGGGCTCGATCGTCATCGGCCTCGCCACCTTCGCCACCGCATTCCTCGCCGCCGACCAGTCGCTGCCGGCCGCGATCGCGATCGGCATCGGCGCGCTGCTCGGCCTGTTCCTCACCTACGGCCTCGACGTGCGCGGCGCCAAGGGCGTCGCCGCCGATGCGGGCGTGAGCGCCGAAGAGGTGCACGAGGCGCTGACCGAGGCGCGCGCGCGCATCGGCGCCCTCGAGGAGGCGGGCAAGCGCCTCTCG
>CAZUYG010000859.1:0-1988 GCA_964624265.1 uncultured Candidatus Odyssella sp. | reverse complement strand
TCATCCGCGAGGAGAACAAGACCAACCTCGTCAAGTCGCGCGACGGCGTGCCGACTCCGCGCGAAATCCGCCAGGTCCTCGACGACTACGTGATCGGCCAGGAGCACGCGAAGAAGGTGCTCTCGGTCGCGGTGCACAATCACTACAAGCGCATCGCGAACGGCGGCAAGGCCAACGGCGTCGAACTGCAGAAATCCAACATCCTGCTCGTCGGCCCCACCGGCTCGGGCAAGACGCTGCTCGCTCAGACCTTGGCGCGCATCATCGACGTACCGTTCACGATGGCCGACGCCACGACCCTGACCGAGGCGGGCTATGTCGGCGAAGACGTCGAAAACATCATCCTGAAGCTGCTGCAGGCCGCCGATTACAACGTCGAGCGCGCCCAGCGCGGCATCGTCTACATCGACGAAGTCGACAAGATCAGCCGCAAGTCCGACAACCCGTCGATCACGCGCGACGTGTCGGGCGAGGGCGTGCAGCAGGCGCTGCTCAAGATCATGGAAGGCACGATCGCCTCCGTGCCGCCGCAGGGCGGCCGCAAGCACCCGCAGCAGGAGTTCCTGCAGGTCGACACGACGAACATCCTCTTCATCTGCGGCGGCGCGTTCTCGGGCCTCGAGCGCATCATTTCGGCGCGCGGCCGCGGCACGTCGATCGGCTTCGGCGCCGAAGTGCGCTCGCCCGAAGAGCGCCGCGTCGGCGAAGTGCTGCGCGAATGCGAGCCGGAGGATCTGCTCAAGTTCGGCCTGATCCCGGAGTTCATCGGCCGCCTGCCCGTGGTGGCGACGCTCGAGGATCTCGACGAAAGCGCGCTGATCCGCATCCTGACCGAGCCCAAGAACGCGCTCGTAAAGCAGTATCAGCGCCTGTTCGAGATGGAGGGCGTGAAGCTCGCCTTCACCAAGGACGCGCTCGAAGGCGTCGCCAAGAAGGCGATCGGCCGCAAGACCGGCGCGCGCGGCCTGCGCTCGATCCTCGAGCAGAACCTGCTCGACACGATGTTCGAGCTGCCGAGCCTCGAGGGGGTTTCCGAGGTGGCCATCAACCGCGAAGTGATCGAGGGGCGCGCCAAGCCTCTCTACATCTACGCGGACCGGCCCCGCGAGCGCGAGAACACGGCCTAGACCGTGCGCGGGGAGCCCGTTTCCTCCCCTAGCCCTAGCGGGCAGACCTTGATTAGATGGGCCTGCGTGGCCAAATCTGACGTGTGGCGTAGGGGCGCCGCGGCGTGCATCCAGCGTTGTCAGCCGGCCGGCGAGGGGTTGGCCCAGAAGGTTCAGAGATGATCGAAAAGCAAGGCGGCGTTCAGTATCCGGTGCTCCCGCTCAGGGACATCGTCGTGTTTCCCCACATGGTGGTGCCGCTCTTCGTGGGCCGCGAAAAGTCGGTTCGCGCGCTCGAAGACGTGATGAAGGACGACAAGCAGATCCTGCTGGTGACGCAGAAGAACGCGGCGCAGGACGACCCGACGCCGGGGGATATCTTCTCCGTCGGCACGGTCGGCACCGTGCTCCAGCTGCTGAAGCTTCCGGATGGCACCGTGAAGGTGCTCGTCGAGGGCGCGCGCCGCGCGCGCATCCTGAAGTTCACCGAGAACCCGAATTTCTTCGAGGCGACGGTCGAGCTGATCGAAGACCAGAAGGGCGACGACAAAGAAGTCGAGGCCCTGATGCGCACGCTGATCGGCCAGTTCGAGCAGTACATCAAGCTCAACCGCAAGATCCCGCCCGAGGTGCTCGTCTCGATCAACCAGATCGAGGATGCCGGCAAGCTCGCCGACACGATCGCGTCGCACCTCAATCTCAAGATTCCGGACAAGCAGACGCTGCTCGAATCGGCGACGATCGCCGAGCGGCTCGAGAAGATCTACGCCTTCATGGAGGGCGAGATCGGCGTCATGCAGGTGGAAAAGCGCATCCGCAACCGCGTGAAGCGGCAGATGGAGAAGACGCAGCGCGAGTACTACCTGAACGAACAGATGAAGG
>CAZUYG010000858.1:0-1997 GCA_964624265.1 uncultured Candidatus Odyssella sp. | reverse complement strand
AGTCAGCTGAAGACACCTTTCTGGAGACAGAGGCGTCAGCGAGCGCACCATCAGGTCGCGCGACGGGGTGATGATCGCGAACGCAAATCCGGCGAAGGCGAACGCCATCAGCACGACGGCGTAGGGAAGCGGCAACGACGCGATCAGGCACAGCATCAGCCCGGCGATGCCGTAGCCGCCGAAGGCCACGAGATCGAGCCGCTTCATGCGCATCGCGATGCCGCCGCCGACCAGCGTGCCGGCGGCGACGCCGGCCATGAACGCGCTCACCGCCCAGGCGGCCGCCGCGAGATCGATCGACCACAGCTTGTGCAGCGACGAGGCGACCGCGCTGTTGAGGCCGATCGAGAGCCCGCCCGAGAGCATGTAGAACAGGAACATCATCAGGATCGGCGGGGCGAGCACGATGCCGAGCCCCATCGTCTGCGCGGCGCCCACGGGCTTGGGCGCCGCATTCTCGCCGGCCATGCGATGGCGCTGGCTGAAGAGCAGCGCCGTCATCGCGAGACCGGCGAGGCCCGCCGCGACGAACGCCGTCTGCCAGCCGAACGTGCCGGCGAGCAGACCCGAGGCGAACGGCCCGATCGCGAAGCCGACATAGCCCGAAAACGTGTGGGTGGCATAGGCGCGCGCGAGCCGGGGCGGCGCGATGTTGGCGCCCATGATCGCGTAATCGACCGGGTGGAACACGCTGTTGCCCATCCCGGCCGTGAAGGCCAGCAGCAGCAGCATCGGGAACGAATCGGCCAGTCCGAGCAGCGCGAAAGACCCGGCCAGCAGCGCGAGCCCGCCGAACAGCACCGGCCGCGCGCCGACCCGGTCGGCCACCACGCCCACCAGATACTGAAACGCGCCCGAAGACAGGCTGAACGCGCTGACGACCAGCCCGGCCTTGACGAAATTGAGCTCGAGATGGGCCAGCGACGGATCCTTGACCATGAAGGCCAGGATCGTGGGCAGGCCGAAGATGAAGTAATGGCTGAAGCCGTGCGCGCCCGAAACCAGGGCGACGACGGCGGCCTCCTCGCGGGGGGTGCCGGCGCTCATGGGCTTGTCAGGGTCTCCCCGCTCTCGGATACGCTCTCGCGCGAATGAAGCCGGGACAATAGGATGCAGGGGCGCGTATCGCCACTGGTTAACCCGGCCCTCGGCGCATCGTTACCATGCGCGGACTGCGGCCCGACGACGCGCCGGCGGGCGGGACTAGCAGGAATAAGGGCGGGAATGGGGTGTTGTTGCAATGAGTGACCGTTCGGCGTTCGGCGCCTCCGGTTGCGCGGCATGAGCGGCCTCGGCCCATGAGCGGCGTCAGCGCCCTCATCCTGGAGCAGGTTCCGGCGCTCCGGCGCTATGCGCGCGCGCTGACCGGAGACCGCGAGCGCGCCGACGATCTCGTACAAGACACGCTGGCGCGGTCGTTGAGCCGTATCCATCTCTGGCGGCCCGCCGCGAGCATTCGCCCTTGGCTGTTCACGATCATGCACAACCTCTTCCTCAACGAGCGGCGACGGGCATCGCGGATGGTGCCGTTGGGCGCCGATCCGGCCGAGCCGGCGGCCGACCGGGCCGACAGCCGCGCGCTGCTCGACGATCTCGACCGCGCGCTCGGCCAGCTCGCCGAGGATCAGCGCGCGGCCGTGCTGCTCGTGGGCGTCGAGGAGATGAGTTACGAGGACGCCGCGAAGGTCCTCGGCATACCGATCGGCACCTTGATGTCGCGCCTCTCGCGCGGGCGCGAGCAGTTGCGGCGCCTGCTCGACGGCGACGGCCGGCCGCGCATCCGGAGAGTGAAATGAACGGCGCGCCGGTGAGCGAAAGCGATGTGCAGGCGCTGATCGACGGCCGCCTCGCGCCGGCGCGCGCGGCCGAAGTCGAGGCGTGGCTCGCCGAACGGCCCGACGAGGCGGCGCGCGTGGCGGCGCTGCGCCAGGACCGCGACGCCTTGCGCGCCGCCTACGCGCCGATCGCCGCCGAGCCGCTGCCGGCGCGCCTCGCCG
>CAZUYG010000857.1:0-1998 GCA_964624265.1 uncultured Candidatus Odyssella sp. | reverse complement strand
AGCGCGGCTCGCGCATGCGCCATCAGCCCGTCGGGGCGGTGCTGGGCCGCCTTGGGCACGCCGGTCGTGCCGCCGGTGAAGCACATGACGGCGAGCTCTTCCGGGCGCGGCAACGGCTCGGGCAGGGTGAGCGAAAGGTTCGCGGCCCAGGGCTCAATACGCTCGCCGCCGTCGCCGAGCACGACCACATGCGCGGCACCGGCCTCGCCGGCAAGCCCTCGCGCCCGGTCCGCCCAATCGGCGCGGCACACGATGATCCGCGGCTCGGCATCCTTGAGCGCGCGAAGGACTTCCGGGTCCGTGAAGCCCGGATTGACCGGCGCCACCTGCGCTCCGGCCGCCATCGCGCCGAGCAGCGCTACCGCGGTTTCGAGCGAATTCGGCATCACGACCGCCACGCGCGCGCCGCCGGCGCCGAGCGCGCGCAGGCGGTGCGCGAGGCCCGCCACCGCCGCCGCATAGGCGCGGTAGGAGAGCGTGCGCTCCTCGACGACGAGGCCGTCCGCCGCGCCGATCACGGACGCGTTGCGCTGCAGCGCGTGGATGACCGTGGCGTGCCGCGGCGCCGCCGGATCGAGCCGATAGACTGGCGGCTTCACGCGGCCTTCTTCTTGGCCTTCGCTTTGCCCGGCCTCGTTTGCGCCGGCTTGGCCTTGGCCCAGAGCTGCTTGCTTGCGATGCGCGCGCCGTCGACGAGCGCGCCGAGCTTCGCCCACATGATCGACGGATGGACGCGCCGGTAGAACGCGCCCTGCGCGAAGCCGCAATCGGTGCTGCCAATCACGTTCTCGCGCCCCACCACGCCGGCGAAGCGCACCAGCCGCTCGGCGACGAGCTCGGGATGCTCGACGATGTTGGTCGCGTGGCTGATCACGCCGGGCAAGAGCGAGCGCCCCGCCGGCAGCTTCACGTCCTTCCACACTTTCCATTCGTGCGCGTGGCGCGGATTGGCCGCTTCGACCGAATAGCCGCCCGCCTTCACCTGCACGATCAGGTTCGCGATCTTCTCGAGCGGAAGGTCGGCCGTGTGCGGGCCGTTCCAGCTGCCCCAGCAGATGTGATAGCGCGTAAGCGCTTCCGGAATGCCGCGCAGCGCGTGGTTCAAGGCTTCCACGCACATGCCCGCCCAGCGCCGGTAATCGGCCGGCTTGCCCGGCGGCACCATGCGGTCATACATCGCCGGCAGCCACGCATCGTCCACCTGCGCGATGAGGCCGGCCTCGGTGATCGCGCGATACTCCTCGCGCAGCGCGTCGGCTACCGCGAAGGCCAACTTCTCGGTGCTGCCGTAGTATTCGTCCTTGAGCTCGGGCAGCAGGCTCGCCGGCGCCACCACCGGCAGGAAGCCGCCCGCCCGTTTCCGGCCGGCGAGAGCTGCCTTGAGATTGGCGATGTCGCGCTCGATATGCGCGCGGCCCTTGTACGCGATCGGTCCGGTCACGACGAAGTCGTAGGCGCGCGCATAGGGCAGGGTCTTGTCGTACTCGGCGTAGAAATCGGGGAAGCGCTCGCGGTCGCGCCCGCCGAACACCGCCGGCGTCTGCCCCGGCATGACGCGCGCCTCGACGCCCGCGAGGCGCTCGGCGACATAGCGCACCCAGTGCGCCTTGCCGAATTCGCCGTCGCTGACGATGTCGATGCCGGTTTCGGCCTGCTGCTTGACGATGCCGCGCACCGATTCGGCGAGGCAGGCTTCGTAGGCGGCGTGGTCGTAGGGCTTGTCCGCGAGCCGCGCCTTCAGGAACTCCACCAGCGCCGGCGGGCGAATCAGGCTGCCGACATGCGTCGTGAGGATGCGGCTGCTCATCGCGCACCCGCCTTACGCCGCCTTTTTCTTCGCCTTCGCTTTCGCCTTTGGCTTCGGCTTCTTCGCCCAAAGCTGCTTGCTGGCGAGCCGCGCACCTTCCGCGAGTGCCCGGAACTTCGTCCAGATGATCTTCGGGTGCACTTCCGTGTGGTAGCAGGCCTGCGAGGAGAAGCCGCAATCCGCGCCGGCAA
>CAZUYG010000856.1:0-1999 GCA_964624265.1 uncultured Candidatus Odyssella sp. | reverse complement strand
AGAATGAATCCGCCCCGGCAGCAACAGGTGCCCCGGCTTGCGGCGGAAGAACGTCACGGTCGCCTCGGCGCGCGCGGCGGCGCCGAGCGCCGCGCCGCGATCGCCGGAAACGCCACTCGGCACGTCCACCGCCATCACCGGCACGCCGCTCGCCGCGAGCGCATCGATCGTGGCGCGTGTGTCGCCTTCCATCGGCCGGTCGAGTCCGGCGCCGAAGATGGCGTCGACGACCAGCTCCGCGCCGGCGATTGCTTCGGGCCGCAGCGGTTCCACCGGACCGCGCCAGCCGGCCGCGGCCCAGGCGGCGTCGCCCTTGAGCCCGTCGCGCGAACCCAGCAGGGCGACGCGTACCGGCCAATCGGCGCCGGCAAGCAGCCGCGCCGCAACGAAGCCGTCGCCGCCATTGTTGCCGGGACCGCACAACACGAGAACCGGCCGCGGCGACCAGCGCCGTTTGACCTCGTCGGCGACCGCGGCACCCGCCGCTTCCATGAGCCGCGTCCCGGGTGTTCCCGAGGCGATCGCCGCGGCATCTGCGCGATACATCTCCTGCGTGGTCAGAAGCACGGCCTCGGCGGCCTCGCTCAACCACGTCTTGCCTGCGGCTTCGGGCGTCGCCATGCTTCCGTCGGGTCCTCGTCGGTACGCGGTGCCATTGTGGCGGCAGGCCGCCGCCGTGGCAAACCGCGGCACCTTCGGTCGTGCATTCCCCAACAGTGTGCGCCCATGACGCTACGCTTGCGCGGCGGCGCGGGCGCGCGGCATAAACCCGGCCGTACGAGGTGAGAATGTTGCGACACATCCTGCTGCCGGCGCTGGCCGTCACGCTGCTCGCGTGCGGCGACGGCGAACTGCGCGCCCCCGTGTCCGGTCAATCGACCTATGCCGCGGTACCGGGCGCGATGCCCGAGCCGCGCGCCATCGTGCGCGAGGTCGCGTCCAAGCCCAGCTTCGAGATGGCGGCGCCGCCGCTGGCCGAAGTTGGAAATCTCTGCACCTACCGTCCCCGCAAGGAACCGGTCATGCAGGGCTATGCGGACCGATCCGGCGCGCAATGGGAAGGCGAGGTGACGATCCGCGACCTCCCCAACATGGACACGAAGTGGTTCGGCCCGTTCGACAAGCGGCTGGCGACGATGGTCGCGCGGCCGCGCACGGAAATCTTTCGCGTGCGCATCGACGACAACTGCTTCGACGCGCAGACGAAGAAGTACTATTCGTGCAAGAAAGTCCTCGAAGCGGATCTCTCGAAGGTTCGCGGCTTCGCGCGCGCGCTGACGCAAGAGCGCGCCCGCGCGCTGGCGGTGCAGCTTTGCGAGAAGAAGGTGGCGGAAATCGTCGAGCGTTCCGTTCAGGTGCAGCAGGAAAGCATCGACATGCGCTGCCACGTCTACGAACAGGCCTTCTGCGAGCTTCCCCCGGCTCCGCCCCCACCGCCGGCACCGGCGAAGAAGAAATAGCCTTCTCTCTCTAATCGGCACGCGCCCATTAGGCACGTCATGCAATCTCTTTCAGGAACGGAATAAGCCTATGCCCGACCGCTATGCCGCCTACCAGCGCCTCCGCTTCGACCGCCCCGCCGAGGGCGTGCTGCGCATCTCGATGGTGAATCCGCAGAACCGCGCGAACGCCGCCGACGAACGGATGCATTCGGAGCTGTGCGAGGTGTGGCGCGACATCGACAAGGATCCCGAAGTGGGCGCCGTCATCCTGCGCGGCACGGAAACGGCGTTTTCGGCCGGCGCGGAATTCGCCGTGATCGAGAAGATCGTCGCGGACCAGAACTACCGCCTGAAGCTCTGGAAGGAAGCGCGCGACATCGTCTACAACGTCATCAATTGCGGCAAGCCGACGATCGCGGCGATGAATGGCCCGGCCGTGGGCGCCGGACTTGCGGCCGGCATGGTCTGCGACATCACCATCGCGGGCAAGACAGCGCGCATCATCGACGGCCACACGCGGCTCGGCGTGGCGGCGGGCGACCACTCGGTCATCATCT
>CAZUYG010000855.1:0-2001 GCA_964624265.1 uncultured Candidatus Odyssella sp. | reverse complement strand
GACCCCGCGGGCGTAGCTCGTCGCTTTGCAGGAGAACGCTACGAGGAGCTCGCGTGCCAGATGGAAACGCATAACAACGTCGCGGTCGCGGCGCTGTTTCGCGAACTGGCGGAGATCGAGCGCCGGCACGCGAAGCGGCTGCAGGCGCACGGCCAGTCGGTGCAGGCGATCCGCCCACGCAACATGCGCTTCAGCTCCGGTTTCGAGCTGCCGGAGACGATGCCGCTCGATCGCGTGCACTACCTGATGACGCCATCGCATGCGCTATCCCTGGCGCTGGAGAACGAGCGGCTGGCGGCGCGCTGCTTCGACGAGATGGCGGCCTCGGCTCCCGACGACGAGGTGCGCGCGCTCGCGACCGAGATGGCGGCCGAGGAACGCCGCCATGCCGAGTTCATTCGGGCGCGCATGGCCGGCCTGCCGCCGCCGCCGGCCGACTGGGATCACGACCCCGATCCACCGCGATACACGGAGTGAAACGATGAACGAAATCCTGCATCCCGGCGGCTGGGCGCCGGCGGTCGGCTACAGCAACGGCGTCGCCGCGGCGGCGGGGCGAATCGTGTTCGTGGCCGGCCAAATCGGCTGGAACGCCGAGCAACGCTTCGAGAGCGACGACCTCGCGCGCCAGTTCGAGCGCGCGCTCGAGAATATCGTGGCGGTTTTGGCCGAGGCCGGCGCGGGGCCCGAGCACGTATGCCGCATGACCGGCTTTTGCACCAACAAGCCCGAATACCTTGCCGCGCGTCCCGAGATCGGCCGCGCCTGGCGCCGCGTCATGGGCCGGCGCTTTCCCGCGATGAGCATGGTGTTCGTGAGCGCGCTGCTCGACGAGGGCGCCAAGATCGAATTGGAAGCCACGGCCGTGGTGCCGGCGGCGCAAGGGCGGGCATAACCGAAGGCGGATCGAACATGTCATCGACCTACGAAGACCTGCTCTACACGGAGCAAGACGGCATCGCGACGATCACGCTCAACCGGCCCGAGCGGCACAACGCGTTTCGCGGCAAGACCTGCGACGAGCTGATCCATGCGTTCAACCGCGCCGGTTGGAACAAGAGCATCGGCGCCATCGTGCTGACCGGCGCCGGCAGCAAGGCCTTCTGCACCGGCGGCGATCAATCAGCCCATGCCGGCTCGTATGACGGGCGCGGCACGATCGGACTGCCGGTCGAGGAACTGCATGCGCTCATCCGGCTCGTGCCAAAGCCAGTGATCGCGAAGGTTCGCGGTTTCGCGATCGGAGGCGGCAATGTGCTTGCGGCCATCTGCGACCTGACGATCGCGGCGGAAAGCGCGCAATTCGGCCAGGTCGGGCCCAAGGTCGGCTCGGTCGATCCCGGCTTCGGAACCGCCTATCTGACCCGCGTCGTCGGGGAGAAGAAGGCGCGCGAAATCTGGTATCTCTGCCGGCGCTACACGGCCGCGGAAGCCCTGACGATGGGCCTCGTCAACAAGGTCGTGCCCGACGACCGTCTCGACGCGGAGGTCGATGCCTGGTGCCGTGAGATCATCGAGAAGAGCCCCACCGCGATCGCGATCGCCAAACGCTCCTTCAACGCCGACACCGACCACATCACCGGCATCGCCGGCATGGGCATGCAGATGCTCAAGATGTACTACGATTCCGAGGAGTCGCAGGAAGGCGTGAAAGCGTTCAAGGAGAAGCGCAAACCCGATTTCCGCCGTTACGCGCGCTGACAAGCGGCTCGGCTCCCGGCCCTTCTTTCGCGGCGCGCTGGTACCAGCTCCCGCCGATGCAGATCGCCCGCTGCTCGTCCGATCCGGATCGTCCGCTTTTCTTCAAGCCGCGACACCCGCTGCCCGAAGCGCGCGGCGTTCATCGGCACTGACGCCGGCCTCGCCGAGTACGGCTTCGGTATGCTGGCCGTAGCTCGGGGCGAACGAAAGTTCGGTCCGCGCGCCGGGCAGATCGACCGCCATCGGCTGCATGTGGATCGGCGCGCGCCCCGGCGGGCTCGTCGAGGTCAGCCGCGAGCG
>CAZUYG010000854.1:0-2001 GCA_964624265.1 uncultured Candidatus Odyssella sp. | reverse complement strand
CGCGACGTGCGCTTCACGCTGATCGGCGGCGGCACCAGCGAGATCCTGAAACTCATCATTGCCAAGGGGCTCTGCGCCTGAAAGCGCGGCGAAGATCGGATGGCGCTGAAGAAGGTCAGAATTCTGGTGGCGAAACCCGGGCTCGACGGACACGATGTCGGCGCCAAGGTCGTCGTGCGCGCGCTCGTCGATGCCGGCTTCGAGGTGATCTACACCGGGCTGCGCCAGGAGCCCGAGCGCATCGCGGTGGCGGCGCTCGAAGAGGGCGTCGACGTGATTGCGCTTTCGATCCTGTCCGGCTCGCATGTCCCGATCTGCCAGCGGCTCAAGGAACTGTTCGTCCGCTACGGGATCCAGGACCGCCTGTGGGTCGTCGGCGGCAACATTCCCGCCGAAGACCGGCCGAAACTCCGCGCGCTCGGCGTCGGCGGCGTGTTCCCGACCGGCAGCAAGCTCGCCGACATCGTTTCCTTCATCAAGGAGCACGTCCATGAACGTGCAGCGTAAGCCCGCCCCAACCGCGGTGCGCAACGAATCCGGCCTCGAGATCAAGCCGGTCTACACGGCCGCCGACGTGGCGGCGAGCCGCACTCCAGACAGCGCCGACGGCATCGGTCTGCCTGGCGAATATCCGTTTACGCGCGGCATCCACCCGTTGATGTACCGCAAGCAGCCGTGGACGATGCGGCAGTACACGGGCTTCGGCAACGCCGAGGACACCAACCGGCGCTTCAAGTATCTGATCGCGACGGGCAACACCGGGCTCAACGTCGCATTCGATCTGCCCACCCAATGCGGCCTCGACAGCGACGACAAAATGGCGCTCGGCGAAGTCGGCCGCGTCGGCATGGCGATCGACACGCTGAAGGACATGGAGATCGCGTTCGACGGAATCGACATCGAGAAGATCACCGTCTCGCTCACGATCAACGGCTCCGCCGCGATCTTGATCGCAATGTATCTGGCGATGGCCGAGAAGCGCGGCTTCGACCCGAAGAATCTGCGCGGCACGGCGCAGAATGACATTCTCAAAGAATTCGTCGGCCGCGGCACCTGGATCTTCCCGGTCGAACCGTCGATCCGCCTCGTCGCCGACACTATCGAGTATTGCGCGCGCGAAGCGCCCCTCTACAGCCCCGTCAGCGTCTGCGGCTATCACATCCGCGAATCGGGCGCGAACCCGGCCGAGGAAATGGCCTTTGCGTTCGCGATCGCCAAGGCCTACATCGACCTCGTGCTGAAGCGCGGGCTCAAGATCGACGAGTTCGCCTACCGCCTTTCGTTCAACTTCAACATTTTCGGACAGCTTTTCGAGCAGGTGTGCAAGTTCCGCGCCGCCCGGCGCCACTGGGCGAAGATCGTGAAGGAAGATTACGGCGCCGCCGATCCGCGCTCGATGTGGCTGCGCATGATCGCGGGCGGCGGCGGCTCGGGGCTCACCATCGAACAGCCCGAGAACAACATCGTGCGCGGCGCCTATTACGCGCTGATCAGCGCGCTCTCGGGCGCGCAGACCGTGGCGCTCTGCTGCTACGACGAGGCCTACACGATCCCCAGCGAGTACGCGCAGCGCGTCTCGTTGCGCACGATGCAGATCCTCATCGAGGAGATGGGCCTCACCGAAACCGTCGATCCGCTCGCCGGCTCCTACTACGTCGAGACGATGACAAACGAGATGGAGCGCGAGATCGCGCGCATCATGGCCGACGTCGAGCGGCGCGGCGGCATCGTGTCGATGATCGCCAACGGCGAGCTCCAAGCGCACGTCTCGCGCGAGGCCTATCGGCGCCAGCAGCAGCTCGAGTCGGGCGAATTCCGCAAGGTCGGCGTCAATTGCTACCGGGTCGACGAGGACGCGCCCAAGGTCGAGATGCATCCATTCAAGCCCGAAGACGCCGAGCGGCAGGTGCGCCGGCTCAACGACGTGCGCGCCAGCCGCGATGCCGGCGCCGTCGCCGCCGCGCTGGCGGCCGTGTCCGAGGCTGCGCGCATCCAGCGCAA
>CAZUYG010000853.1:0-2003 GCA_964624265.1 uncultured Candidatus Odyssella sp. | reverse complement strand
GTTTCCGTGGGTCAACGATCGCGCGAAGCGCAGGGCCGGCGCGGCCGGCGGCTGCATGCTCCTGCGCCGCGCGGCGCTCGACCGCGCCGGGGGCATCGCGGCGGTCAAAGACGCGCTGATCGACGATTGCGCGCTAGCCGCCCTGCTGAAGAAGAACGGCCCGATCTGGCTCGGCCTCGCCGACCGCACCGTGAGCGTCCGGCGCTATCCGATGATCGCCGACGTCTGGCGGATGGTGGCGCGCACGGCGTACACGCAGCTCCATCATTCGCCCTGGCTCGTGCTCGGCACCGTGCTCGGCATGACGCTGCTCTATCTGGTGCCGCCGCTGGCAACGATCCTGTGCCCCTTTGCGGGTGCCTGGCTTGCGGCCACGCTGGGGGCCGCCGCCTTCGCGCTGATGCTGTTCGCCTACCGCCCGACCTGGACGCTCTATCGCGGCGACGATCCGGCGATCCTGCTGCTGCCGTTGGCCGCCCTGCTCTACACGGCGATGACCGTTGACTCGATGCGCCGCCATCTGCTCGGCCGGGGCGGCGCCTGGAAGGGACGGACCTATGCGACCCCCGGCAAGCCGCCGCGGAACGCAAGCTAGACCTTTCCGCGGGACGCGCCCGCGCCTAAAACCAGCCCCGTGACCAGCACCCTCACCGCCACCGATTTCGAAGCGCGCGACCACGTGCACAACGTGGTCGAGGCGTCGGGCACGTCGTTCATGCAGGGCATGCGGCTGCTGCCCGAGGAGCGGCGCGAAGGCATGTTCGCGGTGTATGCGTTCTGCCGCGAGATCGACGACGTCGCCGACGAGCCCGCGCCGGTCGCCGACAAGATGACGCGCCTGCGCGAATGGCGGCGCGAGATCGACCGCATCTACGAAGGCAAGCCGCAGACGCTGACCGGCCGCGCGCTCTTGCCGATCGTGCGCGAATACGGGCTCGACCGCGCCGATTTTCTGGCGCTCATCGACGGCATGGAGATGGACGCGGTGGAGGACATCCGCGCGCCGTCGATCGCGCGGCTGGAGCTCTACTGCGACCGCGTCGCCGGGGCCGTCGGACGGCTGTCGATCCGCGTCTTCGGCGCGACCGAGCCGCAGGCCGTGTCGGTCGCGCGGCATCTCGGCCAGGCCCTGCAGCTCACGAACATTCTGCGCGACCTCAAGGAGGACGCCGATCACGGCCGGCTCTATCTGCCCGAGGAGCTGCTCGATGCGAACAGCGTGAAGACGCGCGAGCCGTTCGAAGTGCTGCGCCACCCGGCCCTCGGCGCGATTTGCGCCGAGATCGCCGCGCGCGCGCGCCAGCATTATCAGGCGGCCGCCGACGCGATGCGGAAATGCGCGCGCGGCCCCATGCGTCCGGCGCGCGCGATGGGCGCCATCTATCGCGCCTATCTCGACGGGCTCGAGCGGCGCGGCTGGTCGCGGCTCGACGAAAAGGTACGGCTCTCGAAGCTCCAGAAGCTCGGGATCGCGCTGCGCTACGGGTTGTTCTAGCGGCGATGGCGCTGGCTCCCGGAACCACGGTTCACGTCGTCGGTGCCGGCGTCGCCGGACTTTCCGCCGCGGTGCGCGCCGTGGAGGCCGGGGCGCGCGTGATCGTGCACGAGGCGGCCGGCCAGGCCGGCGGCCGCTGTCGCTCTTTCCACGACGACGTGCTCGGCGCCGAGATCGACAACGGCAATCACCTTCTGCTCTCCGGCAACCGCTCGGCGATGCGCTTCCTGGCCACGATCGGCGGCGAGCGCGAACTGCTCGTGATGCCGACGGCGGCGATCCCGTTCCTCGATCTCGAAACCGGCGAACGCTGGACGGTACGGCCGAACGCCGGCCCGCTGGGATGGTGGATCTTCGCGCCGCGCCGCCGCGTGGCCGGCAGCCGCGCGTCGCACTACCTCGCCGCCGTCAAGCTGGCGCGCGCCCGGGACGCGAGCGTGTCCGATCTCTTCGGGCGCCAGACTCCGACTTTTCGCCGCTTCTGGGAGCCGCTGGCCGTGGCCGTGCT
>CAZUYG010000852.1:0-2010 GCA_964624265.1 uncultured Candidatus Odyssella sp. | reverse complement strand
AATGCGCGAGCGGGGTGCGCTCGACGGCGCCGGTGATCGTGGCAGCCGCCGCACGTACGTCCGCAAGCGTGACCGGAAGCGCGCGGGGCGCGTTCATCGCAGCGGTTTCAGTTCGATGATGCCGGCCGCGCCGCGTTCGGCCTCGGCGCGGTTGGGCGCGAAACGCACGTAGCGGATGTCGCGCCAGTCCTGCAGCATGTTGTCGTAGAAGCGCGAAAACGGGTGGCCGGCCGGACCCGTCGACAGGATGAAACGCGAGGCGTCGAGGTCTCCGAGCGTATAGATCGCGCGCACGCCCGCGCCGTGGCGCGACGCGAACGGCGAACGCCGGTCGCGGACGTTCATGTCCTGCTTGTTGACCGTGCGTCCGTCGCCGTCGCTTTCGACTGAAAGGGTGCCAAAGGCGCGGACGACGGGCAGCGCGCTGAACATGCGGTGCCGCATTTCGGCGCGATGCGCGGCGCCCCACCGCCACGACGACACCTGGCTGCCATAACGCTCCTCGATCCACGAGAGCGCGTCGCCCAGCGAGAGCGCCAGCATCTCGCCGCAGGTCTCGACCGGCTTCGTCGTCACGTCGTCGCACCACTGCGTGTGCTCGGTGAGGATCAGTTTCACCACGTCCGGGCGCAGAGACACGAAATCGGCGCCCCAGCTGCCCAGCTCGTCGGCGTAGAGGCGGCGGTTCAGCGCGGATAGCCAGGCGGTGAAAATGAGCGGTTCGGCGCGATCCCGCGCCATCGTTCCGTCCCAGGAGCGCAGCAGCATCAGCGCCGGCACCGTCGAGGCCGACTTGGGCAACTGGTCGGGCGGAACCGCAAGCATGAAGCGCAGCAGGTCGCGGGCCATGAGGGAAACATGGTCGCCCTGGATGGCGCCGGTGCTGTCGGCGCTCTGCTTCGCGCCGTTGCCGAGCAGCTCCTCGATGCGCGCGGCGCGATAGTGGTCGCCCCATTGGCGGGAGAGGAAATAGGGATAGTCCGCGCCGGCGATCCGGTTGTTCGCATTCACGATGAGGCCGCGCGGCGGATTGAACGCGTGCGGCAGTTCCGCGAACGGGATGTAGCGCACGTCGGCGCGGCTCTGCTCCCAGCCGGCGAGCGGCAGGCCGCCATTGTCTTCCTTGCGCGCCGGGATGCGGCCGGGAACGTAGTAGCCGATGTTGCCCTCGACGTCGGCATAGACGAAATTCTGGACCGGCCCGACGAATTTCGACAGCGCCTGGCCGAATTCGTCCCAATTCTTCGCCAGGTTCAGATTGCGCAAGGCGTCGGCCGTCGTGTCGCGCGGTTCGAGCCACGGCGCGCGCAGCGCCATCACGTGCCCCGGCGGCATCGTCGGCCGCAGCCGCTCCGCGATCGCGTCGTCGAGCACGGGGCCGTGCCGCGTCTCGCGCACGGTCATCTTGACCGGGTTGCCGAAGCGCACGCGGATCAGCTCCTCGCGCGTGACGAACGGCTTGCCGCCCTCGGGCGTCAGGTAGTGGCCGGCCTGCTCGGGATCGACGCGCTCGACGACGAGATCCTCGGTGTCCACGTAAGACGTCGTCACGCCCCACGCGATGCGCCCGTTGTGCCCGATGATGACGCCGGGCACGCCCGGCACGCTGGCGCCGGCGAGCTTCAGGCCGGGAATCTCGATCCGCACGAGGTACCAGAGCGACGGCGCGTCGAGCGAAAGATGCGGATCGTTGGCGAGGATCGGCTTGCCGCTGTCGGTGCGCGCCCCGGAAACCGCCCATTGGTTCGACAGGCCGCCGCGCCGCGACATTTCCGGCACGGACTGCCACAGGGCGAGCAGCGGCAGGTCGGCCGGCACGTCCGCGCGGTCGCGGCGCACGGTGACCGGTCCGTTGTTGGGATAGGCGGGGAAGAACGCGGCCGCCTGGTAGCTGACGATCGGACCGCGGTCGAGCGTGCGGCTCTTCCCGGGACCGGTCGGCAGGAGCGTGAGGCTCGGCGGGGTCGAGGGGACGATCGCGACGGCCCACTTGCCGTCGGGCGAGAGCGG
>CAZUYG010000851.1:0-2018 GCA_964624265.1 uncultured Candidatus Odyssella sp. | reverse complement strand
GTGGCTGCTGCTGAAGGGCCTCGAGACGCTCGAGGTGCGGCTCGAGCGCATGTGCGCTTCGGCGCTGCGCCTCGCGAAATTCCTCGGCGCGCACGGCAAGATCGCGGCCGCGCACTATCCCGGCCTGCCGAGCCATCCGCAGCACGCGCTGAACAAGAAACAGATGAGCGCCGGCGGCTCGCTCGTCACCTTCTCGGTGCCGGGCGGGAAGGAAGGCGCGTTCCGGTTCTTGAACGCGCTCCGCCTGATTCTGATTTCGAACAATCTCGGCGATTCGAAAAGCCTCGTCACCCATCCGGCGACGACGACGCACCAGCGCCTGAAGCCGGCCGAGCGCGTCTCGCTCGGCATCGACGACGGCATGGTGCGGCTCTCCGTCGGACTCGAGGACCCCGCCGATCTCGAAGACGATCTCGACCAGGCGCTGAAGGCGGTGTGAGCGTGTTGGCGCGGGCTCGGGCGAAGAACGCGAAATACGCGATTGCTTGCGCGATTAGCGCGACGCCCTCGCGCGTCCAGCACGGACGGCCCTCACTTCCCAAGCGACGCCAGAGGCGTCGCTCGGGCCCCTTCTCTCCCACTGCGTGGGAGAGAGAAGCAAGCGCGCCCTTCCTTTTTCTCTCCCGCGACAGCGGGAGAGAAGGGGCCCATTCGCCGCTTGCGGCGAATGGGAAGTGAGGGCCGGCGCCGGAGCTGATGACATGCCCCGCGAAGTTCCCTGGCTGATCCGCACCTATAGCGGCCACTCCTCCGCCGCGGCGTCGAACGCGCTCTATCGGCAGAACCTGACGAAAGGCCAGACCGGCCTCTCGGTGGCGTTCGATCTGCCGACGCAGACCGGCTACGACAGCGATCATCCGCTCGCGATGGGCGAGGTCGGCAAGGTGGGCGTGCCGATCGGGCATCTCGGTGACATGGAGGCGCTGTTCGCCGGCATTCCGCTGGCGAAGATGAATACGTCGATGACGATCAATGCCACGGCGCCGTGGCTGCTGGCGCTCTACATCGCCGCCGCCGAGAAGCAGGGCGCGCGGCGCGCCGATCTCTCCGGCACCACGCAGAACGACATCCTCAAGGAATACCTGTCGCGCGGCACCTACATCTTCCCGCCCGAGCCGAGCCTCAGGCTCACCACCGACACGATCGCGTTCGCCTATCGCGAAGTGCCGAAGTGGAATCCGGTGAACGTCTGCTCCTATCACCTGCAGGAAGCGGGCGCGACGCCGGTGCAGGAGATCGCATTCGCGCTCGCGACGGCGATGGCGATCCTCGACCGCGTGAAGGCCTCGGGCCAGGTGCCGGCGGGCGACCTTCCCACCGTCGTGGGGCGCATCAGCTTCTTCGTCAATGCCGGCGTGAAATTCGTCACCGAGCTGTGCAAATTGCGCGCGTTCACGCGCCTCTGGGACGAGATCTGCGCCGCGCGCTACGGCGTTTCCGATCCGAAGCTGCGCCGCTTCCGCTACGGCGTGCAGGTGAACTCGCTGGGCCTCACCGAGCAGCAGCCGGAGAACAACGTCTATCGCATCCTGCTCGAGATGCTCGCGGTCGTGCTCTCCAAGGATGCGCGCGCCCGCGCCGTGCAGCTGCCGGCGTGGAACGAGGCGCTCGGCCTGCCGCGGCCGTGGGATCAGCAATGGAGCATCCGCCTCCAGCAGATCGTGGCGCACGAGACCGACCTACTCGATTTTGGCGACATTTTCGAAGGCTCGACCGAGATCGAGAAGAAGGTCTCGGAGCTCTGCGCCGCCGCGAAAGACGAACTCGCGAAGATCGAGCGCATGGGCGGCGCCGTCGCCGCGGTCGAATCGAGCTATATGAAGCAGGCGCTGGTGGAATCGAACGCCAAGCGCCTCGCCGCGATCGAGAAGGGCGAGCAGACCGTCGTCGGCGTCAACGCGTTCACCGAAACCGAGCCGTCGCCGCTGCTCGCCGGCGCCGAGGACGGCGGATTTCTCGCGGTGGACGAAGCGGCCGAGGCCGAGCAGATCAAGAGCTTGCGCGCCTGGCGCGCCGCG
>CAZUYG010000850.1:0-2018 GCA_964624265.1 uncultured Candidatus Odyssella sp. | reverse complement strand
CGCGTCGCCGATCTTCGCGGCGAGTTCGGTCCAGAGCGACCGCCAGGCGATTCCCTTGAGGCCAAGGCGCGCTGCCGTGCCGGCGGGATAGCCGAACGGAAAATCGAACCCCGCGAGGACGCGTCCTTTTCTGGCGAGCGCGGCAAGGCGCGCTTCGAGCCACGCCGCCGCCTCGGCGCGCGTGCGCAGGTTCACGAGATCGGTGCGCCGCGCCGTCGCGCCGCGCGCGCGTTCCGCCACCGCGATCCAGATGCTGTCGCGCCCGAGACGCGGCGCGCTCGCGGCGCTCCAATCGACCATGACGTATGCGCGGAAGGCAGGCATGGGCGGCAATCTAGTGGAGAGCCCGCCGTTTGACACGCGCCGCCCCGCGCGGTGCTATGGCGGCAACGAGGGAGACGAGAATGACCGGACGCATCTGGGACAAGTTCCTGACCGAGCGCGACAAGGCGGTGTTCGCCTCCGCGGGCTATGCCAAGCCGCAGGGCTTCGGCCAGCGCCCGGCCATCCTCATCATCGACGTGAACTACAATTTTTGCGGCGACCGGCCCGAGCCGATCCTCGATTCGATCAAGCGCTGGCCCAATTCGTGCGGCGAGGACGCCTGGGCTGCGATTCCGCACATCCAATCGCTGCTCGGCGCCGCGCGCGCGAAACGCCTGCCGGTGATCTACACGACCGGCGGCTTCCGCTCCGACGGGTGGGATTTCGGAAGCTGGCGATGGAAGAACAGCCGCATCGACGACTGGCGCAACAAGCCGAAGAGCAACATCGACGGCGAGGCGATCGTGGCCGAGATCGCGCCGCGGCCCGAGGAGATTCTCCTCCCGAAGCTGAAGCCGAGCGCGTTCCACGGCACGCCGCTGCGCTCGCATCTGACGCTGTTCGGCGCGGACTCGGTCATCGTCGGCGGCACGACGACGAGCGGCTGCGTGCGCGCCTCCGTGATCGACGCCTTCAGCGAGAACTTCCGGGTGACTCTGGCCGAGGAATGCTGCTTCGACCGCTCGCAGTCCTCGCACGCGATCAATCTCATGGACATGCAGGCGAAATACGCCGATGTGCGCCCGACAGCGGAGATCGTTTCTTATCTCGAGACGCTGCCCGGCGGCCTGTTCAAGCTGCCCGGCGACGCCTAGCGCCGAGGCCCCGGAATCGAAACGGGAGCGTGCGTTTCCGCCCGCTCCCGCCGCGCTGCCATCCGTGGAACGGCGCGCTTGGCCTCCCCCGATAAGGCCAACGATAACCAACGAAGCCGGATTTGCCGGTCAGGAATACTTCTTCACGGTCTCGACGATAAACATCACCATGATCGCGGTGACGCCGGCGAACGCCGTGTACTCGATCATTCCGAAACCGGATTTTCCAATCGCCAAGGCCGAAAGCAGTTGCGCCATCGCCGCCCCTCGCTGGTCGCGCTGTCGACCGCTCTACGCGCGCGGGTTGTTGTTGGCAAGGAATTATTAGCCAATTCAACTTTCGTTAACCACGATTCCGGCGGAACGGGTGGTCGCCGATCGAATTGCAGAAAATGCGCGCGATCGGCCGTCAGCGAACGCGCAAGGCGACGTCGTCGAGCGCGCGCCCAATGTTGGCGTAGATGCCGACCACCGTCTGGCCAAGGCTCTGAAGTGCAACAATCAGACCTGTGCCGATCAGGGCGGCGATGAGTGCATATTCGATCGCGGTAGCGCCGCTCTCTTCACGCAGGAAGCCGGCGATGACACTGCGCATGGTCTCGACCCCGTGGCTGCAACAAATGCGCGGTCAGGTGCCGCGCCCGAATCTTCGATAACCATCCGTCAATCTTGCGGCAACGAAATATTAGGTAAATAACCAAGTCTTAACCACGAATGCCGGGGCCGGCGCAGCGGGTCCGAATCGACGGCCGCGAGAGAATGATGCCGCCTTCCGATCCAGCCGCCGGCGCCGCTGCGCCGCCCGATCTCCGCCGCCGCGTTCTCGCCGGCGTCGCGCTGCTGCTGATCTCCGCGGTCATGTTCAGCCTGCACAACACG
>CAZUYG010000849.1:0-2022 GCA_964624265.1 uncultured Candidatus Odyssella sp. | reverse complement strand
AAGAATCAGGTGCCCGTCATAGGTCAGGATGTTCCGCACGAAACGCGGCACGTGCAGCCACGCGTGCATCGGCTGGTCAACCAAACCGTAGGTCGGAAACTTCGTGAGCTTCGGATCCTGCGGCGACGCGGCCAGGACGCAATCGGGCGCGAACGCGTCGATATCCTCGCTTTTGGCGAAGTGCGCGAATTCGATGCCCATGCGCGCGAAAGCGACGCGCAGGCGCGCAATCCGCTCGCGCTGATCCCACCAGTCGTCGTGCCGGTTGAGCAGAGCGACGCGCCGAAGCGTCGCCGCGGCCCTCTCAGCCGAACGAGCCGAGGATGCGCTTAACATATGCATGCGGATTGTTGACCTCGCGATGGGCCGGCGCCGCCGCCGCGGCAAGCGGCGACAGCCGGTCCACCTCTTTTATGGCCTTCCACAGCGCGGCGTTGATCGCCGCGGCGCTGTGGTCGCGAAACAGCGTGCCGCCGCCGCCGCGCAGCAGGAGTTCGCGATGCATGTGCGATCCGGCGGGCAGCACGACGATTTTGCCGGAACAGACGGCCTGAATGAAGATGGCAGAAGGCATCAGCCGGTATTTCGGGGGCGCATAGGGCAAGAGCACGATGTCGGAATCGTCGATGATGCCCTGAATCTCGTCGTCGGAGACGTAGCCCCGCACGATGCGGAGGCGGTCGCCGCCTTCGGCAAAGCGCGCGTCGAGCTCGCGCGTGTCGGGATTGGTGCTCAGGTGGAAATTGAAGCGCACGTTCGCGAAACGCGCGAGCGTCGCCTCGATGATCTCGGGCAGCAGGAAACCGCCCTTGGCGATCGAGGTGTGCCCGAGCAGCGCCACGGCAACCGGCTTTCCCTTGGCGCGCTTGCGCAGCGGCGGCCAGGCGGCGCTGCCCGGCATCGGCAAGGGCTGTACGTCCTTGCCGAGCAGCACCGAGAACAGATCGCCGAGCCCGGCCGAAGCCGCGAAGAAGCGCCACTGCGGATGGGCGCCGCGTCCTTCGCCGGCCGGCATGATGCGCCGGTAATAGTCCACATAGAACACGTCGCCCTGCGCGCCGCGCACCTTCTCGTAGGCGTTCACCTCTTCGGCAAACTGCAGCAGCAGTGCCACACGCTGCCGGCTGCGCTCGGGACGGCGGCGGACCCATTCGATCAGACCGCCGAGAATCTGCGGATAGACGGTGAAAAATATCATCAAGTCATCACGCGAGAGACCGTGCTCATCCAATCTCTCGAGATCGTCAGCGAACCGTAGTGTTTGCTGCTGGAACGCAGCGAGCGCCAGCGCCGGATCCTGCGGATCCTCTCCATAGCGCTCGTATGGCGTCAACGAAAACAGCGGCTCGACGGCGAGGCTGCCGAGAATGCGCGGATCCTGCTGTTTGTGGCCGAACAGCACGGCGTCGAGGCCAAGTCCGCGGAATGCCGCCGAAAGATTGCGCGCAAACGTCGCCCAATGGCCCGGTATCGGACCCAATCCCGGATCGAGCGCGATAACACGCCTGAAGCCCGTCGCGACGGGCTGCTCGTTAAATATCACTATATCCTTCACGTGCGGCCCCCGAAGCCTCACGATTCCCGATACGGCGCGTTTTCTGACACAGGATTTTCCGCGTGTCACGCGGCGCGAGGGTGCGGCGACCTTCGGTTGCAGGGTGCTCAATCAGGCGGCAGCGAGAATTGGCCATTGCCCGGATTTTGGCGCGGGCTCGCGGTTGCGAGCGTCACGGCGCCGGTAAAGGCCATGCGGCCGTCCTGCGCGAGCGCGCGCAGGCGTGCCGCCAACACCGGCGGGAACAGGCGCGCCATGCGGCGCGACATCGTGCCCGCCAGCGACGGCACGTGCAGCACGCAGCTCGCGGGATGAAACGGAATCCGCGCGGCGGACTTCCAGGGGCAGCGAAAGCGAATTGCACGAGCCGCATGTGCTCGACCCGCAACACGTTGTAGTGGTCGTTGGCGAGCTCCGGCAGCTCGTGCTCGTCCGAGGTCTGGACGAGGCCCGAGCAGACGATCGCC
>CAZUYG010000848.1:0-2027 GCA_964624265.1 uncultured Candidatus Odyssella sp. | reverse complement strand
GCCGGCCCGAGCCGTGGCCGAGATTGGCCAGCGTTTCCACGACGTCGTGGTTGCCCATGAAGCCGCCGAAATTCGTCTCGACGCCCCAGAACGCGACGATGTATTCGGCCGGCACGCCGTAACGCGCCTCGACGCGCTTGAGCACCGAACGGTGCCGGTCGAGCAGTTCGCGGCCGCGGCCCGAGAGCTTCTCGATGCGGTCCTCGACGTATTTCCGGGTCGGGTTGATCGTGCGCTCGCGCTCGTCGCCGCGCGGCAGCGCCGCTTGTTGCGGCGCCATGCCCGGCGGGAAGCGGTCGGTGTCGAGCGCCGATCGCTGCTCGACGCCGCCCAGGGCCGCCAGGCCGCGGCTGCCGATGCCGCAGCGCTGCGCCGTGGACCGCACGCGGCCGATATAGTCGGAAAAGCTCGCGGCCTCGTAGATGTGGCCCGAGGCGGCCCGGCAGCGGTTGAGCTGCTCGGCCATCGAACCGTCCATCCGGCCCGTTACGCCGCCGCCGCAGGCGGCGAGCGCCAGAACGCCCGCCAGTGCCGCGAATCGTGCGAGCGGCGCCAGGCGCCGCGTCCGGTGCATCATGTTGGCCCCCATGCCGGCCGGGAATTGCCGCCTATCCCCAGGCGGAACTCTTCGTGAATACGAAAAGAATCAATTCTCTATCGATTACGCAAGCGGGAAATGGGGCGTTCCCGGCTCAGGGCTTGGGAGATTTGCGTATCAGCTCCAATAAACCATATTCGGCATAGCCATCGGCCGGCAGGCCGGCCTTTTTCTGGAAGCCGCGGATGGCGGCGCGCGAATTGGGCCCGAGCTGGCCGTCGATTTTACCCGGGTCGAAGCCGCGCTCGGCGAGCAGGCGCTGCAGCTCTTCCTTTTCGGTGCGGCCGAGTTGCCGGTCGCCGGTGGGCCAGGGCCTGGCGATGCGCCCGCCGCCGCGCAGCCGCTCCGCGAACAGGCCGAGCGAGAGCGCGTAGGAGATCGCGTTGTTGTAGTCCAGCAGCGCGCGGAAATTCTCGCTCACGAGAAATGCCGGCCCGCGATGGCCGGCCGGAACCAGGATCGCCGTCTCGCCGGTCCAGGCCGGCAGCGGCCGGCCATCAGCGAGCGTCACGCCAAGCGCGCTCCACGCGGCGACGGGCTTCCGCTGCGTTTCGGCCAGCTCGTAGGGGAAATTCGCGGGCAGCCGAATCTCGACGCCGAACGGCGTCGTACCCTTCCAGCCGCCGACGACGAGGTGATTGGCCGTGGACGCGAACACGTCGGGCAGGCTCGTCCAGAGATCGCGCTTGCCGTTCCCGTCGAAATCGATGGCGAGCTTCAGGAAGCCGCTCGGCATGAACTGCGTGTGGCCCATGGCGCCTGCCCAGGAGCCGACCAGGCGCTCCGGCGGCACCTCGCCGCTCTGGAGGATGCGCAGCGCGGCGATCAGCTCGCTCTTCCAGAAATCCTGCCGCCGGCCGGCATAGGCGAGCGTCGCCAGCGCCTCGACCACGCTGAAACTGCCGAAATTCGCGCCGAAGCCCGATTCGATGCGCCAGATCGCGACGATGTATTCGGGCGGCACGCCGTAGCGCTGCTGTACGCGCGCCAGCAGCGCCGCATGTTCCCTCAGTTTCTGCCGTGCGCGTTTCAGCGCATCTTCGGTGACGACGCCGGCAATGTAGTCCCATACCGGTTTCACGAATTCCGGCTGCGCGCTGTCGAGCTCGATGATGCGCGCGTTGAACTTCGCCGGCGCGAAGGCGCGCTCGAAGGTTTCGTCCGAGATTCCCTGCTGGCGCGCCTCGGCCTTGAACGCCTCGATCCAGGCGCGGAAGCCGGCCTCGTCGGCGGCGCGCGCGATGCCGATCGTGAGCACAAGTGCCACGGCCGCGGCGGCGAGGCGCGCGAGCATCGTCATTCGGCGGCGACGCGCAGCGGCGCCGGAGCGCGGAACGCGGCGAGCAATTTCGCTTCTTCCTGCTTCGCAGCGTGCAGATTGTCCTCTTTCACGTGGCCGTAGCCACGGATGTGTTCGGGAATCCGCGCG
>CAZUYG010000847.1:0-2038 GCA_964624265.1 uncultured Candidatus Odyssella sp. | reverse complement strand
TATCGCCGAGAATCGCGTGGCGCTGGTGATCGGCAATTCGGCTTACAAGCACGCGCCGGCGCTGGCCAACCCCAAGAACGACGCCGAGGGCGTGGCGGCGTCGCTGAAGCGGCTCGGCTTCGAGGTGCTGGCCGGCACCGATCTCGAGAAGCCGGCGATGGACCAGCTGCTCCAGGATTTCGCCGACAAGCTCGAGAAGGCCGATGTGGCGCTCGTCTTCTACGCCGGCCACGGGCTCCAGGTGAATGGCCGCAACTATCTCGTGCCGGTCGACGGCAAGCTCGACAAGGAGAGCGATCTCATCTTCCAGGCGGTGGCGCTCGACACGATCCAGGGCCTGATGGAGCAGGGCCAGCGCACCAACATCATGATCCTCGATGCGTGCCGCGATAATCCGCTGGCGCGCAACCTCGCGCGCTCGATGGGCACACGCTCCACCGGCATCGGCCGCGGGCTCGGCGAGACCAAGGCCGGCATCGGCACGCTCATCGTCTATGCGACCCAGCCCGGCAACGTGGCGCTCGACGGCGAGGGCCGGAACAGCCCGTTCACGGCGGCTTTGCTGTCGCATCTCGAAGACAAGGGCCTCGAAGTGCGTCAGGTGCTGACGCGCGTGCGGCAGGCGGTGATTGCCAGCACCAAGGGCAAGCAGGTGCCGTGGGATTCCTCGTCGCTCACCGGCGATTTCTTTTTCGTTGCCGCTGCGGCCGCGCGCGAGGCGCCGCCGGCCGAAACGAAGCCTCCCGCCGCGACGCCGCCGGCGGGCGAGACGCCGCGCAACCCCTCGGCCGATGGCGAAAACCTTTTCTGGCAATCGATCCAGAACAGCAAGAACGCCGCCGACTACAAGGCCTATCTCGAGAAATACCCGCAGGGCACGTTCGCGGCGCTGGCGAAGATCCGCCTTGCCGAGATCGAGAAGGCGGCCTCGGTGACCCCGCCGGCGCCGGAAAAGCCCGCTCCGCAACCCGCTCCGGCCGGGCCGACGAAGCGAACGTCGACGCTCGAACGCGGCGTCTTCATCAACAACGGCGCAGCGGTCCTGGAAATACGGACCAATGTCGCGAGCATGCAGGCGTGCCAAGGCCTCTGCCTGGCGAATCCGAAATGCAACGCTTGGACCTACAGCACAGACGCGCATCCGGAGGCGGAGATGCGCCGCCGCTGCGGCCTGTCCGCGACGGTCCAGAATCGCGTCTCTTGGGCCTGGGCCGTCTCCGGCGTAATCCGCACGTCGCAGGCTGGAGCGCCGCCGGTGCCCGCTTCGCCGACGCCAAACGCGCCTCGGCGCAGCGGCTCGCCGGCGGCAGAGATCCAGCGGAAGGCAATAGCCAAGGAGGCAGAGAACGGCTTTTGCGCGACCGTGTCGTGGCCATCTGCCCCGCTCCCCATCATGAGCCCTGATGGCGGAATCCTCCGCAACGAGGCGGTCAAGAAGGATCAGTATGGCTGCCAGCTCGAACGAGTTTTCCGTGTTGGACAAACGGGCGGTTCCAAATGCGTCACCTTCGAGCGATTCGAATGCTTTCCCGGAAAGCAATGCTTTCACTACAAGTCCTACATAGGCGGTGGCTTTAAATTTGTCGGAGGTAAGTGGGACGTCTGGATTCCTCAGTCCGATGGTCCGTGCCAGTAGACGGTGCCCTACAACCTAGTCGCGCTGAATTTCCGAAGGAACCGTGCCGACGAGACTTGTACGTCCCGCATCCGCATTTCTATTGTTCCGTTCGGCCGCCGCTCAGGCCGTGCTCGACGAAACGCGTGAATTCCGCCGGATGGCTGCTGATTGACGCCGCCCCCGGCGCCGCCTTAGGCTTGCGCGCGAAAGAAACGGAATTCAGGCGTCGCCAGCGAAGCCGGTGCTTCGTCAAAAAAGGCGGCCCATGGGAGGAGACCAATGAAGAAATCCGCATTGCTTTTGGGTGCGTGCGTTCTGGCGCTGGCGGGCTTCGCGGCCGCGCCGGCCTCGTCGCAGCAGCGCGTCATCAAAATCGCGGGCTTCGGCGCCAAGACCGGGCCGGTGCGCTCGTTCGGCGTG
>CAZUYG010000846.1:0-2038 GCA_964624265.1 uncultured Candidatus Odyssella sp. | reverse complement strand
CAGGCGAGATCGAACACGCCGTTGGCTTCCGCCTTGGCCTTGAGCGCGGCCAGGCCTTCCTCCTCCCGCGCGTTCGTGGCGACGATGAGCTTGCCGAGCCGCTTGTGCGGCACCCCGCGCGCGGCGCAGTAGGCGTAGAGCGCCTCCTTGCCGGCCACGCACAGACGCGCCTTCAGCGAACCGGTCGGATAGTAAATTCCCGCATGGATCACCTCGGAGTTGCGCGAGCTGATCTCGGTGCCGATCGCGTCGGCGGCCTCCAGCACCACCACCTCGCGCCCGGCCAGAGCAAGACGCCGGGCCACCGCGAGGCCTACAACCCCGGCGCCGATCACGGCGCAGTCCGCGCGCTCCGTCATGCGGGCCTCGATCGTGCGGATCGGGCCCGAAACGCCGCGCCGCCGTGGCAATTTTGCGTCGTCCGTTCGATTTTGTCGGCAACCATCAACACGAGGCCTTGTGCCGTGCGTATCATGGTTTAGGGTAAGCAAATCGGACGCGGCAAGGTCGCACGCCAGGGGACGGGGCGCTGCGAAGGCCGCGAAGCCCGTTTTAACGGGCAGGACCGGATAATGGCGGCCATGCCGGATATCTGGACGCGGCGCAGGCTCCTCGCGGCGGGAGCCGGGATCGGTGCCTTAACGGCCCTCGGTCCGGTTGCGCGCGGCCAGGAAAAAGACGGCGGCATACGCTATTTCCGCATCGGCACCGGCGCCAGCGGCGGCACCTATTATCCGGTCGGAACCACGCTCGCGAACGCGATCAGCAACCCGCCCGGCTCGCGGCCGTGCGACCGGGGCGGGGCTTGCGGCGTGCCCGGCCTCATCGCCACCGCGCAGACCACCCAGGGCTCGGTGCAGAATCTCGAAGAATTGATGGCGGGGCGTTTCGATTCGGCGCTCACCCAGGCCGACGTCGCCTATTGGGCCTATCGCGGCGAGGCGATCTACCAGGGCAAGCCGGCGTTCGAATCGCTGCGCCTCATTGCCACGCTCTATCCCGAAACCGTGCACCTCGTCGTGCGCCGCGATGCCGGGATCGCCGCGGTCGGCGATCTCGCCGGCAAGCGCGTCTCGCTCGGCGAGGCGGGGTCGGGCACGCTCGTCCACGCCCGCATCGTGCTGGAGGCGCACGGCCTCGCGCCCGACGATCTCGCCGCGGTCTATCTGCGCATCGGCGAATCGGCCGATGCGCTGCGCCAGGGCAAGCTCGATGCGTTCTTCTTCACCGGCGGCGTGCCGGTCGCCGCGATCGCGGCGCTGGCCGGCGCGGCCGAGATCGCGCTGGTGCCGATCGCCGGCGCGCCGGTGGAGCCGCTGCGCCGCCGCTTCCCCTATTTCGGCGCGGCGCGCATTTCGGGCGCCGAATACAAGGGCACCGTCGACACGCCGACGCTCGCGGTGAGCACGCTGTGGGTCGTCGACGCCAAGGCCGACGCCGAGCTGATCTACGGCGTCACCAAGGCGCTCTGGCACCCCAACACCAAGGCGCTGCTCGAGAAGGGCCACCCCGCCGGCCGGCTCATCACGCTCGAGCGCGCGGTCGAGCCCTCGCCGATCCCGTTCCATCCCGGCGCCGAGCGCTACTACCGCGAGATCAACAAGCTCCCGGCGCGCACCAACGGCGCCACGCCGGCGCCGGGGGACGGGCGGAATTAGCTTCTCCAGATACCATGCCTGGGGGTCGTCCGGGGCGAAGGATCACCACGAAGACACGAAGACCACGAAGACGAGGAAATGCGCCTGCGGCGCATCGATTTCCTTCGTGGTCTTCGTGTCTTCGTGGTGAATTTCTTGCGCGGCGAACCGTAGTGAAACGTTAGATCGCCTCGTCGCGCGCGATCAGCCAGGGCTCCTTGAGCGCCGCTTCGCGCCAGGCGTCGAGCGCGGGCCATTCCCACATCGCCTCGCAGTACGCGGACGCGGCGCCGTCCATCGGCACGCGATAGGTCGTGAACCGGCTCACCACCGGCGCATAGAAGCAGTCGGCGAGCGTGAGCGCGCCGAAAAGATACGGCCCGCCCGCGCCGTGCGCCTGG
>CAZUYG010000845.1:0-2042 GCA_964624265.1 uncultured Candidatus Odyssella sp. | reverse complement strand
GCCCGCTGACAAAGGCATAGGCGTAGCGATCGCCGTCGCGATGGACCGCGACGCATGTTTCGGCTTCGCGCTGATTGCCGAGCACGCCGCCGCACCAGACCCCGTTCTTGCATACCGCCGTTCCGGTCGTGCGCCCCGTGGGACCGTCGGCGGGACAAGGCCGCCAGTCGAAGCCCATGCCCCCGCGGCCGCGGGCCTGGCAGCGGATTTCGCAGAACTGCACGAATGAGCCGTCGCCACGCGCGGTGCCGGGGCGCGTGAGCCTGTATTCGCAATTCGGCCGCTCGCCGTGAGGCCGGATCATGATCACGGTCGCGCCCTGCGCCCGCATTTTCTGAAATTCCGCGCAGCTCAGGCGGTTGGCCTCGGTGATGGCGAAAGACGGCGTGGCCGCCACGCAGCGCGGCGTCATTTCTTGGGCCGCGGCATTCCAGGGCAAGGCCGCGATCATGAAGGCCAGCAGCGAGAGTGAACGCACGGTGTGCCTCCCCATCGGCCCCGGCGAAGCGGAGCGCTGTTCGGCAAATCCTGCCGCGCGCCGTCTGCGCTGGCAAGCGGGCCGCCCTGGCGCTGACAGCCGGCGAAAGCTCGCCTAGATTTCCGGCGATGACGGCCCCCGCCCCCATCATCGGCACCTGCGTCTGGCACGGGCGCGACATGGCGAAATCGCGCCGCTGGATCCGCATGCTCGCGCCGGACACGCTGGCCGAGATGGACGCGGCGCTGCGCGGCGTGCGCCGGCGCGGCCTCGCCTGGCACGCGCTCGCGCTCGCGGATTTCCCGCTGCCGCGCAGCGCGGGGCTGCTCGACGACGTGCGCGGCGAGCTGGAAGAGGGCAGCGGCCTCATGCTGCTGCGCGGCCTGCCCGTTGCGCGCTATTCGGAAGACGAGCTGCGCTGCCTGTGGATGGGGCTCGGCGCCAATCTCGGCACGCCCGTCTTCCAGAACTGCCGCGGCGAGCTGATGCGCGCGATCCGCGACGAGGCGGCCGCGCAGGGCACCGATCTCGGCGCGACGTACGGAAAGGTGGAGGGCGCCGCCGCGAACGGCGGCACGTTCCTCTCCTCCTACGCGCGCACGCTCTCGAATGGCGCCTTGCGCTTCCACACCGACCGCTGCGACGTGGTCGGCCTGCTCTGCGTGCGCCAGGCCGCCGCCGGCGGAATCAGCACGCTGGCCAGCTCGCCGGCCGTGCACAATGCGATGCTGGAGCGCCGGCCCGATCTCGCGGCGGCGCTCTATCGCCCGGTATGGCGGAGCCGGCTCGGCGAGGAAGCCGGCGGCGAAACGCAGGCCTATCCGCTGCCGGTGTGGGACCAGCGCCCGGGCCCCGACGGCAAAGGCCGCTTCACCAGCCATTATTCGCTCACCTACATCGAGGCCGCGCAGCTTCGCCCGGAGGTGCCAAGGCTCGAACCCGCGCAGCGCGAAGCGATCGACCTGCTGATGCGGATCGCCGCCGAGCTATCGTTCGAGATGCGCTTCGCGCCCGGCGACATGCAGCTCATCAACAACCACGTCATCTATCACGGCCGCACCCCGTTCGCAGACGACGCCGCCACGGGCCAGGACCGCCTCCTCCTTCGCCTCTGGCTCGCCATGCCCAACAGCCGCGCATTGCCCGAGGGACACGAAGTGCTGTGGCGGACGACGCAAGCGGGCGCGGTGAGAGGGGGAATTGGGCAGGGGTGAGACTGGCAAACCTGCCGCCACCCAGGCGTTGCCAAACAGACTATTTTCTTGTTTGGCAAAGGCTCGCGAACCGTCAGGGCCGGGCCGCGCAGCAGCATCGTCTTTCGCCTCCCAGAAGTCGAACGGCACGCGCAATTCGTGCGGCAGCGCGCCATCGACGTAGCGGCGGTCCTTGGCGGGTGTCGTGTATTCGTATTCGCGAGCGAAGACGAGGCTGCGCGTTCGGCCCCAGCCCTTCAGCAGCGATTTGAACGCCTCGCGAACCACCGACTCGCGGCGATCGCCGGAGACGCGTACGAGATCGGCACGTTCGTCGAGATATTGCTGAACGAGTAGCGTGCTCATCCGAA
>CAZUYG010000844.1:0-2048 GCA_964624265.1 uncultured Candidatus Odyssella sp. | reverse complement strand
GGTGAGCGCGACGCGCGGCACCGCGGGAAAGCGCTCGTGGAGCAGCGATAGCTCGAGGTACTCCGGCCGGAAGTCGTGGCCCCACTGCGACACGCAGTGCGCCTCGTCGATGGCCAGCAGGGTCGTATGGGACTCGGCGAGCAGCGCCAGCGTGTCCTCGCGCACGAGCCGCTCGGGCGCCACATAGAGCAGGCGCAGCCTGTCCTCGCGGATCGCGCGGCGCACATCGGCGTTGGCGGCCGCATCGTTGGCGGAATTGAGGCTCGCCGCCTCGATCCCGTACTCGCGCAGCTGGCCCACCTGGTCGCGCATCAGCGCGATCAGCGGCGAGACGACGACCGTCAGCCCGCCGCGCAGGACGGCCGGAAGCTGGTAGCAGAGCGACTTGCCCGAGCCCGTCGGCATCACCGCCAGAACGTCTTCGCCGGCAAGCACCGCGCCCACGATCTCGGCCTGTCCGGGCCGGAAGGCGTCGAAGCCGAACGTGGCCTTCAGGCAAGCCCGCGCCGAATCGATGTCTCGGGACATGTGCGCTTTTGCCATCGCACGCGACGCGTGCCAAGCTCCGCGGCCGTCGTCATCACCCAGGAACGCCGTCATGGCCCTCGAATTCGGCTCGCCCGTCGACACCCATCAGGCCCCGCAGCCCGCCCACGTCGCCATCGAGGGCCGCTTCTGCCGCCTTCGCGCGCTCGATCCCGCCCGCGACACCGATCGCCTCTACGCCCTCTCGCACGGGCCCGAGAAGGAGAGCCAGTGGGCCTATCTGTTCACCGGTCCCTACCCCGTCAGGTCCGAATTCGACGCGCACGTGGCGAAGATCGCATCGGGCACGACCGATCCGGTGTACTGGGCGATCGCCGACCGTGACGATCGCGCGATGGGCTGGCTGTCGCTGATGCGCATCGACCGGACGCACCGCGTGATCGAGGTGGGGTCGATCCTGCACACGCCGGCCCTGCAGCGGACCCCTGCCTCGACCGAGGCGCAGTACCTCATGGCGCGGCACGTGTTCGAGACGCTCGGCTACCGGCGCTATGAATGGAAGTGCAACAACCTGAACGAACCTTCCAAGCGCGCGGCGCAGCGCCTCGGCTTCTCCTACGAGGGGCTCTTCCGCCAGCACATGATCGTCAAGGGCCGCAATCGGGACACGGCCTGGTATTCGATGCTCGACCGCGAATGGCCGGCACGCAAGGCCGCCTTCGAAAGCTGGCTCGATCCGTCGAACTTCGACGCGGCCGGCGCGCAGAAGATATCGCTCGGCGCGTTGATGGCCCGCGTGGCCGGACGCGGCGCCTGACCTAGCCGCCCAGGTACGTACCGCCGTTCACGTGGATCACCTGGCCGGTGACGAACCGGCCGGCGGGCCCGGCAAGCCATCGGACCGCGCCCGCGATCTCGTCGGGCCGGCCGCGGCGGCCGACAAGCGGCTTGTGCGTCGCATGATGGCGCGGCTGCTGATGGCCGGCGGAGGCGCCGCGCGCGGTATCCATCATTCCCGGCGACACGTTGTTGACGGTGATGGCGAACTCCGCCAGATCGTGCGCGAGCGCCCGCGTAAGACCGACGAGGCCCGCCTTCGCCGTCACGACATGCGCGCGGTCTGCGGCACCCGTGTGCGCGGTGAGGCCGCCGATATTGACGATCGTGCCGGCACCCGACGCCTTGAGCGCCGCCAGTGCCGCCTGCGAACAGTTGAACGCCCCGTCGAGGCAGATCGCCAGGACATTGCGCCACGTCGCAAAATCCAGCTCCGCGAACGGCTTCTCGCCCCGCACGGCCGCGTTGTTCACGAGGATGTCGAGCCGGCCGAAGCGCTTCAGCGTGGCCGCCACCATCGCATCCACGGCGCTCCGGTCGGTGACGTCCGCCATTGCCACCATCGCCCCCGGGCCGATCTCGGCTGCGACCGCCTCGGCCTCCGCCCGGTTCGCGCGTCCGTTGACAACGACACTTGCCCCGGCCGCCGCCAGCTCCAGCGCGATCGCCCGGCCGATATTGCGCCCGGCACCGGTGACGAGCGCCACGCGCCCCGTGAGTTCAGA
>CAZUYG010000843.1:0-2049 GCA_964624265.1 uncultured Candidatus Odyssella sp. | reverse complement strand
GGGGATCGAGACCCCGCTCGAGGCAGCCATCGTCGCGGCCGGCGAGAGCGCCGGGCTGACGGCGCGGGGCTTCGCCAAGATCGACGAAATCCCGTACGACTTCATGCGCCGCATGCTGACCATCGTCGTAGCCGAAGAGGGCACGCGTTTCGGCCAGGTGGAAGTGAAGCGCGGGCTCGCCGCCTATGGCGGCGCCACCATCCGCTTCGTCGAGCGCGCCGGCTGGGGCAATGCGATGCGCTATTTGCTCACCGGCGACGAATTCGATCCGGCCACGGCGTTCCGGCTCGGTTTCGTGCAAGAGGTCGTGCCGGCGGGGCAGGGCATGGCCAAGGCGCTCGAGATCGCCGAGCGCATCGCGAAACAGGCACCGATCGCGGTGCGTGCCACGCGCGCCAACTCGTGGATCTACGCCACCCGGGGACAGGAGGCCGCCATCGCCGACCTTGCCGCCGCGCGCGCCGGCATCGTCAAGACGGAGGATTTCGCCGAGGGCGTTCGGTCATTCAACGAGCGGCGGGATGGAGATTTCAAGGGCCGGTGAGCGAGCGGGGCCGCTCGACTTGCAGCGGGGATTGGGGATAATCGCGCCATGTCCGACACACCGCACCGCATGTACCACGACATGGGCGGCCAACCGGCGGGGCCGGTGAGCCCGTCCGGCCACGAAATCGAGCCCTGGGAGAAGCGCATCGAAGCGATCGTGCGCTGCATGCAGCTGCGCGAGACGCCGATCATCACGATCGACGAATTGCGCCGCGGCATCGAGGAGCTGCCGCCGAAGCTCTACGATTCACTCACCTACTACGAGCGCTGGATCGCGTCGCTGACCGCCATCCTGGTCGAAAAAGGCGTGCTGACGCGCGCCGAGATCGAGCAGCGCATGGCCGCGATCAAGGCGGCGCGCGCCAAGGAGGCGGCATGAGCTGGGGCGACGGAATCGCATCGCGTTTCAAGCCGGGCGACAAGGTCCACGTGGCCGCGCGATTCCCGGCGAAGGGGCATATCCGCACGCCGTTCTACATCCGCGGCAAGACCGGCGTCGTGGAACGCATCTGCGGCCAGTTTCACAATCCCGAAGAGCTGGCCTTCGGCAAATACGACGGGCCCGAGAAGGTGCTCTATCGCGTCCGCTTCGACCAGAAGCACGTCTGGCCGGACTATCACGGCGGCCCTTCGGACAAGGTCGAGATCGAGATTTTCGAGCATTGGCTCGAGCCGGCGAGGTGAGCGCGATGACCCATGACCCGCACGATCACGAAGGGCACGAGCACGCGCATGACCACGAGCACGAGGCGCATGCTCCGATCCAGGCGCGCGAGCCGGAAGGGCACTACCAGCTGCTCGCCGATGCGGTGCGCGGGCTTCTGATCGACAAGGGCTATTTCACCGCCGACCAGCACCGCGCTTTCATCGAGCGGATCGACGCGCGCACCCCCGCGCTCGGGGCGAAGATCGTCGCGCGGGCGTGGACCGACCCGGCCTTCAAGCGGCGCCTGCTCGACGACGGCAAGAAGGCCTGCGCCGAGATGGGCGTCGACGTGGTCGTCGCCAACCTCGTCGTGGTCGAGAACACGCCGCCGGTCCACAACGTCATCGTCTGCACGCTGTGCTCCTGCTACCCGGTGTTCGTGCTCGGCCGCCCGCCAGACTGGTACAAGAGCGCGGCCTACCGCTCGCGCGTCGTGCGCGATCCGCGCGCGGTTCTCGCGGAGTTCGGCACGGAGATCGCGCCGGAACGCGAGCTCCGCGTCCACGATTCGACCGCCGACATGCGCTATCTCGTGCTGCCGATGCGGCCCAAGGGGACCGAGGGCTGGAACGCCGAACGGCTCGAGACGCTGGTCACGCGCGACACGATGGTCGGCGTCGCCGAGTGCCGCCTCGCTTCGTAGCGGCCTCACGGAGGAGGAAGGCACGATGAACGACGCGCCGAATCGCCAGCATCACGACATGGGCGGCCTTCCCGGCGGCCCCGTGGATCCGACCGATCACACTTTCGCGCCATGGCAGAAGCGGATCGAGGCCACGGCGCGCCTCGCTCTGATG
>CAZUYG010000842.1:0-2057 GCA_964624265.1 uncultured Candidatus Odyssella sp. | reverse complement strand
GTGGGCGCGGCGGCCGAGCCCGCTATCCGCTCCTGGCTCGACGCGAACCTCCAGGCGACGGTCGAGAAGCAGCTCGGCTCGCTCGTCCAGCAGGAAGTCGAGAAAACGCTGGCCGCGACCCTGACGCAGACCGTCGATCAGCGCATCCACCAGAACGTCGAAGCCAATCTGAGCCCATACATCGAAGACCGCGTCGGCGCGCACGTGGACGCGCGGCTCGCGGCGGCGATGGAGGAAAAGGTGGCCGCGGCGGTGAAGCAGCAGGTCGCCACCGAGGTCAACAAGCAGATCGCGCAGGCGGTGAGCCAGCACGTCGCGTCCGCGGTGACGCAGCAGCTCCAGGGCCAGCAGCAGAACGTCAGCCGCCTCGTCGACGACCGCGTGAAGAGCGAGATCCGCAGCCTGTTCTCGCGCCTCGCCGGAAACTGACGCCGGCAATCATCCAGCTCCGAGGGGCGGCCGCGGAAACGGGGCCGCCCTTCGTGTTTCTGGCCGGCGCGTGCCATCGTGGCCGGTTGACGGGCAGGCCGCGCCGACTATGTTCGGCGCTCGTTTTTTGCAGCGCCACATCATGCTCGAGAACCGGTTCAGCCCCGAGGCCGTGGAGGCCCGGCAATATTCCCGCTGGGAAGACGCGGGCGCGTTCAAGCCGCGCAACGACGGCGCGCGCCCGTTCACGATCGTCATTCCGCCGCCCAACGTCACGGGCAGCCTCCACATCGGCCATGCGCTCAACAACACCCTTCAGGACGTGCTGATCCGCTACCGGCGCATGACCGGCTGCGACGCGCTGTGGCAGCCGGGCACCGATCACGCCGGCATCGCGACGCAGATGGTGGTCGAGCGCCAGCTCGCCGCCGAGGGCATCGGCCTCGCGCGCGGCGGCGTGGCAGAGCCGGATGACAAGCTGAAGCTGCAATCGGTCGGCAAGGCGGGCGCTTCGCGGCCCGGCAACACGCGGCTCATCGGCCGCGACGAGTTCGTGCAGCGCGTCTGGGAATGGAAGGCGATCTCGGGCGGCACCATCCTGAAGCAGCTTCGCCGCCTCGGCGCCTCGGCCGATTGGAGCCGCGAGCGATTCACGATGGACGAAGGCCTCTCGGCCGCCGTGCTGAAGGTGTTCGTCGAGCTCTTTCGCGCCGGGCTGATCTATCGCGACAAGCGCCTCGTGAACTGGGACCCGCAGTTCCAGACCGCGATTTCCGACCTCGAGGTCGAACAGCGCGAAGTGAAGGGCCATCTCTGGCATTTCAAATATCCGATCGAGGGGCGGGCGGAAGAATTCATCACCGTCGCCACGACGCGGCCCGAGACCATGCTGGGCGACACCGCCATCGCGGTGAATCCCGCCGACGAGCGCTACAAGGACCTGGTTGGCAAACACGCGATCCTGCCGCTGGTCGGGCGGCGCATTCCGATCGTCGCCGACGACTACGCCGATCCCACGGCCGGCTCCGGCGCGGTGAAGATCACGCCGGCGCACGACTTCAACGATTTCGAGGTCGGTAAGCGCCACGGGCTCGAGGCGATCAACATCATGACCGCCGACGCGCGGCTCAACGATGCGGTGCCGGAGGCGTTCCGCGGCCTCGATCGCTTCGAGGCCCGAAAGCGCGTGGTCGCGGCGCTCGAGGCCGAGGGCCTCGTCGAGAAGATCGAGCCGCACACGCACACCGTTCCGCACGGCGACCGCTCGGGCGTGCCGATCGAGCCCTACATGACCGTGCAGTGGTATGCCGACGCCAAGACGCTGGCGGCCGAGCCGATCAAGGCCGTGCGCGACGGGCGCATCAAGCTCGTGCCGGAGAGCCAGGAAAAGACGTTCTTCAACTGGATGGAGAACATCCAGCCCTGGAGCATCTCGCGCCAGCTTTGGTGGGGCCATCAGATCCCGGCCTGGTACGCCGAGGACGGCACCGTGTTCGTCGACTACGACGAGGCGGGCGCGCGCGCCCAGGCGAAAGCGAAATTCGGCCGCGACGTGGCGCTGCGCCGCGATTCCGACGTGCTCGACACCTGGTTCTCGTCGGCGCTGTGGCCGTTCTCGACGCTCGGCT
>CAZUYG010000841.1:0-2062 GCA_964624265.1 uncultured Candidatus Odyssella sp. | reverse complement strand
CGATGTTGCTGACGACGGGGCCCGAGCAGGCGTCGATATAGCGCCGTCCGGCCGTGTCCCACATGTAGATGCCCTCGGCGCGGTCCACCGTCGGGCGGTTGCGCGCCACCGAGGCGGCATAGAAGAGCTGGATCGAGCCGCCGCGCGGGGCGGGTTTGGACGGTGCGGGAACGGCGTCGTTCATCGGGATTCCTTTCGAGGCGCAGGGCTGTCCGCGGAAAACGCATACACCAAACCTGTCGTCGCCGCGAAAGCGGGGACCCATCTCTCCGCGCGATGGATCGGCGCTGGATCTCACGATGGCCAAAGCAATCGGCGTCGCCGGCGTGCTTCGCGCAAAAGGGCCGGATCACGCCGGCATGGGTCCCCGCTTTCGCGGGGACGACAAGCGGGGGGCGCTCTATCGATGCGCCAAGCTCACGACGCGCTGGAAATGCAAAGGGGCGCCCGCGGGCGCCCCTTCGTTCAAACCGTGGCTTGCGTCCGCTCGCTCAGCACAGCGCTTCTTTGCGCTGCGCGCAGGCCTGGCGGGCTTCGGCGAGTTTCTTCTTGAGCTCGTCGGCGCTGACGGCGCCGGGGATGATCTGGTCGCCGATGATGAAGCCGGGCGTGCCGTTGATGCCGAGATCGGTCGCGAGCTTGTGCGTCTTCTCGATCAGCGCCTGCACCTCGGGCGATCCCATGTCGGCCTTGAGCTTGGCCACGTCGAGGCCGACCTGGCGCGCGAGCGCGAAGATCACTTCGTCGGTGAGGTTGTTGGGATAGGCCATCAGCGCGTTGTGATAGGCGAGATACTTGCCCTGCTTGTGCGCGGCGATCGCGGCCATCGAGGCGGTGCGCGAGGCCGGGCCGAGGATCGGGAACTCCTTGATGACCAGCCGCACCTTGCCGTCGGTGCGCATCACCTCGTCGATGACCGGCTTCACGCCTTTGCAGTAGCCGCAGCGGTAATCCATGAACTCGACGATGGTGACGTTGCCCTTCACGTTGCCGGCGACGGGCAGGTCGGTGGATCCCTGCAATTCGGCGCGGCGCGTCAACAGCGCGTCTTCGGCGGCCTTCTTCTGCGCCTCTTCCTGCTTGCGGCGCAGCGTCTGCACCGCCTCGAGGATCACCTCGGGGTTGGCGAGGATGTATTCCTTCACCAGCTCCTTCACCCGCTTTTCCTGCTCGGGCGTGAGCGGCGGCTTGTCGCCCTGCGCGAAGGAGGGGGCGGAAAAGGCGGCGAACGCGATCGTGGCGGCGGCGGCGAGGGCGGCGAGGCGCATGGGGGTGTCCGGTGAGGTTGTTTCGCCAATATAGGAATCAGCGGCGGCGATCGTCGAGGACTTGCTTCACCTGCGTCTTCAAATCTTGGAGACGTATCCAGGACGGGGTGCCGGGCTTCAGGCCCCGCTCGGCGTGGACGATGGCGGCGCGCAGCGTGGGCAGGTCGCGGTTGAGATACGCGTATTCGGCGTTGGCCAGGGCCGCATTGCCCTGGTCGCCGGCCTTGCCGTAGGCGACCGAGAGCAGGCGCCAGGCGAGCGGGTAGGTGTCGTCGTTGCGGATCGCGGCGCGCAGATTGTCGAGCGCCGCGCGCTCGAGCCGCGGATCGCCGGTTTCCAGCTGGGCCTGGGCGAGACCCACGCGGATCAGCGCCTCGCCCGGCGCGAGCTTCACCGCGCGGTCGTACGCGGCCACGGCTTCGCGCACGTGGTCGCGGCCGCTCTCGAACAGGATCTGCCCGCGCAGCTCGTGGAAATAGGCGTCTTTCGGATTTTCCCGGATCAGGCCGTCGATGTATTGCAGCGCGCGGTCGAGCCGCGCGTCCTGGTGATAGGCGACGGCGAGCGCGTAGCGGGCCTCGAGCGTGTTCTCCTTGCCCTGGTAGCGCTGGATCACCTGCTCCGGCGGGCGCAGGAAGCCGATCAGCTTCGCGCGCATGCGGATGTGCATCGCCTCGAGGTTCTTGGGCAGCGGCCGGTCGGCGTTGGGCGAACTCGCGAGATGCTGGCGCACCTCGTCGGCGCGCGCGCGCGTGATCGGGTGGGTGCGGAGATAGGGGTCCTGCCGCGCGGCG
>CAZUYG010000840.1:0-2063 GCA_964624265.1 uncultured Candidatus Odyssella sp. | reverse complement strand
AGGCGGTCGTGCGCGCGGCGGCGAAGCACGATGTCGCGCTCTACCCGGTCAGCACCGGCCACAACCTCGGCCTGGGCTCGAAGGCCGCGGCGCGCGCCGGCCAGGTCGTCGTCGACCTGGGTTTCCGGATGAACCGGATCGTCGAGATCCACGACAAGCTCGCCTACGCGGTCGTCGAGCCGGGCGTCAGCTACCAGACGCTCTACGACGAGCTCGTTCGCCGCGGCGACAAGCTGATGCTCGACGTGACCTCCGGCCCGCCTCAGGGCGGCATGATCGGCAACGCGCTCGACAAGGGCGCCGGCTACACGCCGTACTTCGACCACTTCGGCGTGTCCTGCGGCCTCGAGATCGTGCTGGGCAACGGCGAGGTGTTGCGCACCGGCGACGGCGCGCTCGACGCCGGCACGCTCGCCAACTGGCACACGTCGAAGTACAGCTTCGGCCCGATCCTCGACGGGCTGTTCGCTCAGTCGAACTACGGCATCGTCACGCGGATGGGCGTGTGGCTGCTGCCGCGGCCGCCGGCGATCCGTTCGTTCCATTTCACCTTTCCCGACGACGAGGATCTGGGTGCGATCGTCGACCTGTGCCGGCCGCTCAAGCTGTCGAACTTCGTGCCGACGCTGTTCCGCGTCGCCAACGACCTCTATCTCTGCGGCAGCGAGGGCGAGAGCCCGGAATACGCCGCCTCCCGCGGCAAGCGCGCGATCTCCGACGCCAGCCGCAAGGCGCTGCAGGCCAAGCACGGGCTCGGCGCCTGGACCGTGTCAGGCGCGTTCTACGGGCCGAGCGCGGCGGCGATGGAGCCGCAGATCCAGCGCGTGCGCGACCTGTTCGGGAAGAGCGGCAAGGCGCGCTATATCAGCCACGAGGAGGCGCAGGGGATTCCGCCGCTCCAGGTCGCAATCAACGCTTTTTCGGGCGTGCCGAGCATGGGCGAGCTCGGCCTGCTCAAGTGGCGGCCGGGCGGCGGCAACAGCTGGTTCCTGCCCGGCACGCCGATGGTCGGCAAGGTCGCCAACGAGTTCCAGAAGCTGTGCCGGCGCATCTACGAGGACCACGGCCTCGACTACATGGTGATGAATGTCTGCGGGCCGCGCTTCGCGCGCGGCCTGCACGTGATCGCCTTCAACCGCGAGGACGAGGACGAGCGCCGGCGCGCCGACGCCTGCTACCGCGCGATGTCGGAGGCGGTCGCATCGCGCGGCGTCTTTGTCGGCCGCGCCCCGATCGACTACCACGGCTTCCACATGGCCCAGACCATGCCGGCCTTCCGCGACAGCTGCACGGCGATCAAGGCCGCCCTCGACCCCGCCGGCATCATCGCCCCCGGCCGCTACGGCATCGGCTGAGGGCGCAGCTTTCGGGTGGCGCGGCGGGCGGCGATCTGCGAGGACGGGGCACGTCCGCGCCAGGAGAACCGCCATGCCTGCCCCTTCGCCCCGCCACGCCGCAGACCCGATCGCCGGCCGCATTGCGGCGATCGACTGGCCGGCGGTCACGGCGGCGCTCGATGCGGAAGGCTGCGCCGTGGGCGCGGGCCTGCTCACGCCCGCCGACTGCACCGCGCTGGCGGCGCGCGACGTCGACGACGGGCTGTTCCGCAGCCGCGTGGTGATGGCGCGGCACGGCTTCGGGCGCGGCGAATACAAGTATTTCGCCGATCCCCTGCCCGATCCGGTCGCGACTCTACGCGCCGATCTCTATCCGCCGCTGGCGGCGATCGCCAATCGCTGGAACGATGCGCTCGGCGTCGACCGGCGCTATCCCGCCGACCACGGCCGCTATCGCGCGCTGTGCCGCGCCGCCGGACAGACCAGGCCGACGCCGCTGCTGCTGCGCTACGGCGCCGGCGACTACAACTGCCTGCATCGCGATCTCTACGGCGACGAGGTGTTTCCGCTCCAGGCGGCGATCCTGCTCTCCGCACCCGGCGCGGACTTCACCGGCGGCGAATTCGTGCTGACCGAGCAGCGCCCGCGCATGCAGTCGCGCGTCGACGTGGTGGCGCTTGGCCGCGGCGACGCGGTGATCTTCCCGGTCAACGAGCGCCCGGTGCG
>CAZUYG010000839.1:0-2067 GCA_964624265.1 uncultured Candidatus Odyssella sp. | reverse complement strand
ACTGCACGTCGTCGATCATCAGCACGTCGACCGAGCGGAACTGCTCCTTGAACGCGTGCGTGTCCTTGTAGCGCACGGCCTTCACGAACAGGTGCATGAAGGTCTCGGACGACAGGAACATCACGCGCCGCGCGGGGTTGCGCATCCGCAGGCGCCAGGCGATCGCGTGCATCAGATGCGTCTTGCCGAGACCCACGCCGCCATAGAGGAACAGAGGGTTGAACGGAATCTCGTCGGCCTCGGCCACGCGCAGCGCGGCGGCATGCGCGAATTCGTTCGGCTTGCCGATGACGAAGGTCTCGAACGTCAGGCGCGGGTCGAGCGGCGTGCAGAGATTCTGCACGTCGCCGAGGCGCGGCTCCTCGCCGTTCATCCCGGCCGGGGCCGGCAGCGGGCGCTGTTCTTCCGCCTCGCGCGGCGGCATCTCGAGCGACTCGGCGCGCGGGCGCGGCTCTTTGGCCTCGATGGCGTTCACGACGATCTCGACGCCGTTGAAGCCCATGTTCTCGGCCTTCCAGAGCGCCACCAGCCGGTCGCCGTAGTGGGCGGCGATCCAGTCGCGCCAGAATTTCGACGTGACGGCCAGGACGACCTTGTCGCCGGCGGCGCGCAGCAGCGTCAGCGAGCGCAGCCAGTTCTTGAAGGCCGCGTCGCCGTACTCGTTCTTGAGGTGCGCGCGTACGCGAACCCAGGCTAGTTCGAGGGCGTTGGGCCGTTCTCCGCCGAAGGACCGATCGCTCGAGATGTCACGATTGTTGCCGTTCCCGTTGCCGTTGCCAGTAAGAGTCACGCTCTACCCCTTATGCCGCGGCCGCGAAGCCGCGCTATGCGCCTCTGTCCCGTCTCGCCGCTTTTTTGCGGCTTCCCTATCCCGCCTTCGATCGCGTCCCCTCCGCCGCCGCCGCCGCTAGTCCTGACGCCAAGGACAACCGGCGGCTTTCCAGCCCTCGACAGTGCCCCGGTGCCCATCGGTATCGCGGTTGCCCTCGAAGCCGCCGGCGATGTTGTAGCAGGGGCCGTAGCCCTGCGCGGTCATCGCGATCGCGGCCGCGCGCGAGCGCGCGCCGCTGCGGCAGAGGAAATAGAGCGGCTGGCCCTTCTCGATCCCCGCCCGCGCCAGATCGGCGGCGAAATCGGGGTTGCGCGCCATCGCCGGGTAGGTCTGCCACTCCACAAGCGCCGGTTGCCGCTGGGCGGCGCGCAGATCGGGCAGCCCCACGAACGACCACTCCGCCTGCGTGCGGACGTCGACGAGCGCCGCCTTCGCGTCGCGCTTCAGCGCGTCGAACGCTTGCTGCGGCGTGACGTCGCCCGCATAGTCCGTCGCGGAAGATTTTGCCGTCTCGCCCGCCATGCACGTCGTCCCGCGTCCCCTCGTCTCGATAAGACACACGCCGCTTTTGTCCGTCAACGAACGCAACAAAAATTCAAACTCACGAAAATGAAGAATGGGATTAATGTGGATAAAGTCGAAAAACAGCCAAAAACAAAGGAACAAATAGCCGCACAAGCATTACTCGCGTAATACTTGAGACGTCTCGCGTTTGAACTTTTCGGAGTCTGCGCCGCCGATTGTCCGCCACGAAGAGGCAACGCATCTGTCGTGAAACCTACACAAAATCGCGCGCGTGAATCAACCGGGTCGAATCGCGAACGTCGCGGCGCGTTGCGCGAAAGACACAACGATGCGCGACTCGTTTCATTCGTCGTGGCAACTGCGCGCAGGTAAATGTTTGAATCGTCACGCGCGGGATGGTTTCGAAAATGTATGTGCGCGGTTTCGGCGCGATTCGGCTCGCAATATTTCAACTCTCGATAGAATCTGCCGGAAGCCTTTCGACGGGTGGCGTTTTTCGCGCGAATCGCGTTGACGCGCGCGGCGCTTGCGGCAATTTTCGTGCCGGTGCGCGGCCGCGCGCCGCCCTGTTTCGCGGGGAAGAATTTCCGCATGCTGCTCTGTCTCGGCTTCGGCTACACGGCGCGCGCGCTCGCTGCACGCTGGCGCGCACGCGATGAGCATGTCGTGGGCACGTCGCAAGATGTTGCGCCGGTGCGCGAAGGCGACGC
>CAZUYG010000838.1:0-2068 GCA_964624265.1 uncultured Candidatus Odyssella sp. | reverse complement strand
CGGGCGGCCGCTCTGCGCCGCCGCGGCGCGGACGCTGGCAACGATCGGCGATTCGCGCCATAAAGGGCGGGGGACCGCATTCTTCCGGCAGGTCCGAGATGATTCGCGCTTCGATATTGCTGGCCGTGGGCGCCACGGCCGTCGCGCTTTGGGCGAGCATGGCGGCGCCCGCCGCTTCGCAGGGTTTGGGGCCCGAGCGCGGGCGGGCGCTGGCGCAGGAATTCTGCTCGCGCTGCCACGCGATCTCCGCAGCGCAGGAGCGCCCCGGCGATACGGCAGCGCCGAATTTCCGCCGCCTCGCCGCCGACCCGCGCTGGACGCGCGCCGCGCTCGTCACGATGATGACCGTGCCGCACGTGAACATGCCGCCGCCGGTGCTCACCGCCGCCGAGGCGGAGGAAGTGGCGACCTACATCCAGTCGCTACGCTGAGGCGGCGGCGCGCTTGCCGGCGCCGGACTCGCGCCGCATATTTCGGCCATGCCCGACACCGCGCCCGCGCCCGAATTCCTCGTCCGGCCCGATCCCGCCGACGCGAAGCTGACACGCCGCGTCGCCGGCATCGATCAGGACGGCAAGCCGGTCGAGACCGCCGTCGTCGAGGAGCGTCCGCTGACGCTGTTCCTCAACGGGCAGGAGATCGTCACGATGATGACGATCGGCGACTATCCGCAGTATCTCGCGGTCGGCTATCTGCTCAACCAGAACATGCTGAAGCCCGGCGACGAGGTGACGGCGATCGACTATGACGAGGAGCTGCAGGTCGCCGTCGTGCGCACCAAGCAGCAGACGAATTTCGAGGAGAAGCTCAAGAAGAAGACGCGCACCTCGGGCTGCGCGCAGGGCACCGTGTTCGGCGATCTCATGGAGAAATTCGACGAGATCAGGCTGCCGAAGGATGCGCCGCTCAAGACCTCGTGGCTCTATGCGCTGACGAAGAAGATCAACACGATCCCCTCGCTGTATCTCGAGGCGGGCGCCATTCACGGCTGCGTGCTGTGCGAGGAAGACCGCCCGCTCGTCTACATGGAAGACGTTGGCCGCCACAACGCGGTCGACAAGATCGCGGGCTACATGTTCCTGAAAGGCCTGGGGCCGGAGAACAAGAGCTTCTACACGACCGGGCGGCTCACCTCGGAGATGGTGATCAAGACCGTGCAGATGCGGATCCCGATCCTCATCTCGCGTTCGGGCTTCACCGCCTGGGGCGTGGAACTCGCGAAGAAGGCCGATCTCACCTTGATCGGACGCGCGCGCGGCAAGCGCTTCGTGGCGCTGGCCGGCGAACACCGCATCGTGTTCGATGCCGATACGAGATACGCGGCCGACGAGCCGAAGCACCTGCGGCGGAAGGGCAGCGGCGGAGACGACGGCGAATAGGGCCGCTACTCGATCACGGTGTCCGCGCGTGCGACGAGATCTGCGGGAATGCGGAGTCCGAGCGCCGCCGCCGCCTTCAGATTGATCGCCAGCTCGAACTTCGTGGGTCGTTCCACCGGAAGGTCATGCGGCTTTGCGCCGCGAAGGATCTTGGCGATCAGCGTCGCCGCCTGAACATACTGCGTCTCCTGTTCAGTGCCGTACGAGATCAGGCCGCCAGCGGCGACGTCCTCCCGAAATGCATAGATCACTGGCAGGCGATGTTTCGCCGCGGCGCGCGCGATCTCGCCCCGGAGCAGCGTCGTGGTGGGATCGACGAGGCGCAACGCGGCATGCGCGCCGGCATGTGCGGCCGCCGCGATTGCCTTCTCGCCGTCGCCGAGTCCGCGCACTTCGAGGATCGGATCGAGCCGGATATCGAGGCGGCGCGCCTCCGCCTCGGCTTGCCGCATTTGCAGCGGCGCGTTGGGGTCGTTGTGATTAACCAGCACGGCAACGCGTTTCGCCTTGGGTAGCAGCACTTTCAAAAGCTCGAGCCGCTTGCCGGCGAGTTCAGCAACGATGTTGGTGACGCCGGTGATATTGCCGCCCGGCCGGGCGAGGCGCGCGACAAGCCCGACGCCGAGCGGATCGGCGACGGCGGCGAACACGCTCGGGATGGGCGTGGTCGCAGCCTTGGCCGCCAAACC
>CAZUYG010000837.1:0-2075 GCA_964624265.1 uncultured Candidatus Odyssella sp. | reverse complement strand
CGCGCTGGGCGCTGGCGCGGGGCGCGGTACGCCATGTCGGCGAGGCGGTGGCGGTCGTGATCGCCGAGAGCCGCGAGGCGGCGGCCGATGCGGCCGAGCGCGTCGAGATCGACTACGCGCCGCTCGATGCGGTCATCTCGGCGCGCGACGCGCTCGGCGCGAAGGCGCCGCGGCTTCATCCCGAGGCGCCCGGCAACCTCTGTTTCCGCTGGACGCGCGGCGACGCGGCCGCCGCCGAAGCCGCGTTCACGCGCGCCGCGCACGTCACCAAGATCGATCTCGTCAACCACCGCATCGCCGGCGCCGCGATCGAGCCGCGTGCGGTGATCGGTGTTCCGCAAGCGGACGGCTTCACGCTCTATACGGCCACGCAGGTGCCGCACCATGTGCGCCGCCTCGTCACCGAGCAGCTCGGGCTGCCCGAGGGCGCCATCCGCGTCGTCTCGCCCGATGTCGGCGGCGGCTTCGGCTACAAGGGCAAGCATTATCCCGAGGAAACCGTGGTCGCCTGGGCCGCGCGGCGGCTTGGCCGGCCGGTCAAGTGGATCGCGAGCCGCAACGAAAGCTTCCTGTCCGACAACCAGGCGCGCGATCACGCGACGCATGCGGAGCTGGCGCTGGGCGCGGACGGCGAGTTCCTGGGCCTCAAGGTTTCGACGATCGCCAATCTCGGCGCCTATGTCTCGACCGTCGGCGCCGCGATTCCGGGCGCCATCTACAGCGCGCTGCTCGCGGGGCTCTACCGCACGCCGGCGATCCATGTCGAGGTGACGGGCGTGTTCACCAACACGCTGCCCACCGACGCCTATCGCGGCGCCGGGCGGCCCGAAGCGTGCTACGTGCTGGAGCGGCTAGCCGACCGTGCGGCGCGCGAACTCCGCCTCGACCGCGCCGAGATCCGCCGCCGGAATTTCATTCCGCGCGCGGCGATGCCCTACAAGACGCCGATCGGCCCCACCTACGACAGCGGCGATTTTCCGGCGATCTTCGCGCAGGCGCTCGACGTTTCCGATTACGCCGGCTTCGCGGCGCGGCGGCGCGAAAGCGAAGCGCGCGGCAAGCGGCGCGGCATCGGCCTCGCCTGCTATCTGGAATCCTCGGGCGTGGCGCCGTCGCGACTGGCCGGCATGATGGGCGCGCGCGCCGGCTTCTTCGAATCGGCCGAGATCAAGGTCGAGCCCGATGGCGGCCTGCGCGCCGCGCTCGGCACGCACAATCACGGCCAGGGCCACGCCACCAGCTTCGCGCAGATCCTGTCCGACCGGCTCGGCGTGCCGCTGGCGAAGATCGAGATCGTCGAGGGCGATACGGCCGCGGTGCCCTACGGCACGGGAACCTTCGGCTCGCGCTCGATCGCCGTCGGCGGCTCCGCGCTCGACCGCGCGGCGATGAAGATCGTCGCCAAGGGCAAGAAGATCGCGGCGCATCTGCTCGAAGCCGCCGAGGCCGATATCGAGTTCGCGCAGGGCGCGTTCCGCGTCGCCGGCACCGATCGCGCGCTCGCTTTCGCCGAAATCGCGCGCGCGGCTTACGTCCCGCACAACTACCCGCTCGAAAAGCTCGAACCCGGCCTCGTCGAGAGCGCGTTCTACGATCCGCCGAACTTCGCGTTCAGCAATGGCGCGCATGTCTGCGAGGCCGAGGTCGATCCCGATACCGGCATCGTGCGCCTCCTGCGCTACACGGCGGTGGACGACGTCGGCACGGTCATCAATCCGATCATCGTCGAAGGCCAGGTGCAGGGCGGGCTCGCCCAAGGCATCGGCCAGGCGCTGCTCGAGCGGTGCGTCTATGACGACGGCCAGCTCCTGTCGGCCTCGTTCCTCGATTACGCGATGCCGCGCGCCGACGACCTGCCGAACTTCGTCTCGCGTTTCGATGAAAGCCAGCCCTGCACGCACAACCCGCTCGGTGCCAAGGGCTGCGGCGAATCCGGCACGATCGGCGCGCCCGCGGCCGTGATCAGCGCCGTGCTCGATGCGCTCGGCCTCGACGACATCGAAATGCCGCTGACGCCCGAGCGCGTCTGGCGCGCGATCCAGGCGGCAACGCGGAGCTAGGCGGCCCCGGCCCTC
>CAZUYG010000836.1:0-2075 GCA_964624265.1 uncultured Candidatus Odyssella sp. | reverse complement strand
TGACGCCGATCATCGCGGTGGTGATGACGTTCTCGGTGCTGTTCACGTTCACCGATTTCCAGCTCATCAAGGTGCTGACCAACGGCGGGCCGGCGGGCTCGACCGAGCTGATGGCGACGCTGTCGTTCAACCGCGCGATCCTCGGCGGGCAGCGCATCGGCGAAGGGGCCGCGATCTCCACCGCGATGATCCCGTTCCTGCTCGCCTGCATCCTGATCTCGTGGTTCGGCCTGCAGCGCCGGAAGTGGCAGCAGGGAGAGGCCAATGACTGACAAAGCCGCGCCGCTCACCGACACGTCGGAGGGCATGCGCTATCTCGAGCGCGTGCCGCGGAAAATCGTCACCGTCTACCTGCCGCTCGGCATCATCATCCTCGTGCTGCTGTTCCCGTTCTACTGGATGGCGATCACCGCGGTGAAGCCGAAGGAGCACCTGCTCGACCTCAACACGCACAACCCGTTCATCACCTGGTCGCCGACGCTCGAGCACATCAGCGACCTGTTGTTCAAGACCGACTATCCGATCTGGCTCTGGAACACGATGCTGGTGTCCGTGGTGGCGACGATCCTCGCCCTGCTCGCCTCCGTATTCGCCGCCTATGCGATCGTGCGCATCCGCTACAGGGGCGCGCAGTGGGTGGGCGGGCTCATCTTCCTCGCCTATCTCGTGCCGCCGTCGATCCTGTTCATCCCGCTTTCGACGGTGATCTTCAATTACGGCCTGTTCGACACGCCGTTCGCGCTGATCCTCACCTATCCCACGATCCTGATCCCGTTCTCGACGTGGCTGCTCATGGGGTATTTCAAGACGATCCCCTACGAGCTCGAGGAATGCGCGCTGATCGACGGCGCCTCGCGCTGGCAGATCCTGTGGAAGATCGTGCTGCCGCTCGCCGTGCCGGGCCTCATCTCGGCCGGCATCTTCTGCCTCACGCTCTGCTGGAACGAATTCATCTACGCGCTCACCTTCATCAACGCGACCCAGCACAAGACGGTGCCGGTGGCGATCGTGACCGCGCTCACCGACGGCGACCAGTATCGTTGGGGCTCGCTGATGGCCGGCGCGCTCGTGGGCTCGCTGCCGCTCGTGATCCTCTACTCGTTCTTCGTCGAGCACTACGTCTCGGCGATGACCGGCGCCGTCAAAGAGTGACGGCGGCGAACCGAATTTCCTCCGATTTCCATGAGCGCGAAACGCGATGCGCCGCGGCTTCATGTTCTGCTCGCGCGGCACAAGCCGCTCGGCGTCGTGATGCGGCGCGGCCCCTCGAAGACGTTCTGCACGTTGCTCTGGGATCTGCGGACCGACGAATTCAGGATGGGGCAGTGGATCAGGGCGCGCCTCTATCCGATGCGCAGCGATCTCTCGCCGGACGGGCGCTATCTCATCTATTTCGCGTTGAACGGCCGCTGGCAGAGCGAGACGCGCGGCTCTTACACCGCGATTTCGCGCGCGCCGTATCTCAAGGCCATCACGCTCTATCCGAAGGGCGATGCGTGGGGCGGCGGCGGACTCTGGACCGGCACACGGACGTTCTGGCTGAACCATTCCGGCCCGCGCGATAGGCCGCTCCGGAGCAGCGGCGAGGTGACGCCCGATCCGGCGGCGCGCCGGCCGGGCGGTTTGCATGAGTGCCCCTACGTGTATTTCGAGCAGCTTCAGCGCGACGGCTGGACCGTCGTGAGCGACGGCGCCGAACGCGACGCGATCGGCGTGTTCGAGAAATCGGCCGGCGCCTGGACGCTGCGCAAGACGCTTTTCTTCGACGACAGCTACCGATGCCGCCACGCGCTGGTTCATCGCGAAACGGACACGGCGCACGATTGCGTTGATTGGGAATGGGCCGAAGTGCGCGGCCCCGGCTTCCTCTATGCCGCGCGCGGGTGTCTCCATCGCGCGAAAGCAACGCTCAAGAACGGCATCGAATCGCGCCTCGTGCGCGATTTCAACGACATGAAGTTCGAAGCGATCGCAGCGCCCTATTGAAGGGTGGGGGAAACGCGCATGAACGTCGCCTTTGTCGGATTGGGCGCGATGGGCCGGGGCATGAGCCGCCGGCTGATCGGCGCTGGGCA
>CAZUYG010000835.1:339-2080 GCA_964624265.1 uncultured Candidatus Odyssella sp. | reverse complement strand
AACGTGCCCGCGGCGGCATGCGCGGTGAATTCGCCGAGCGAGAGGCCGGCGCACGCTGCGATGTCGAGCGAAGGTACCTTCTCCTTCAGCACATCGAGCACCGCGAGTCCGTGGACGAATAAAGCAGGCTGGCAGCGCGAGGTCCTGGTGAGTTCCTCGATCGGACCGCCGGACATCACCCGGCTCAGCGCAAAGCCGAGCACGCGATCCGCATGCTCGAACAGCGCTCTGGCCGAAGGAAATGCCTCGGCGAGATCGCTGCCCATGCCCACCTTCTGCGCGCCCTGGCCTGAAAACAACAACACCACTTTCTTGCTCATCGTCTTGGATTGATCCGGTTAAATTGCGGCCAATCCTCTAATCAGATCGGCACCCGCCACAACCTTTTCCTCCAGCAGCCGGGCACCGCCGCGCATGGCATCCTCGACGCTCATCGACTCCGGTTTGGTTTGCAGCAGCAGATCGAAAACTCGCGACAGCTCCACGTGCGCCTCGATCACGCCGGCGAGGCCGATCACCTTCCTGCCCGCCTCGCGCGCCATTTCCGCGACGCCGGCCGGCCCTTTGCCATGCAAGGTCTGGCCATCGAGCTTGCCTTCGCCGGTGATGACGAGGTCGGCGGCGGCGATGCGCGATTCGAGTCCGATGATCGATGCGATGAGATCGAAGCCAGGCACGAGCCGCGCCTCGCAGAAACTCATCAAGCCGAAGCCGAGACCGCCTGCCGCGCCGGCGCCAGGCGCATCGCGGAAGTCCGTGCCGAGATCGCGCTCCACAAGGTCCGCGAGCTTCTTCAGGCGAGCCTCGAAAAAGGCGAAGTCGCGCACACCTTTCTGCGGGCCGTAAACGCGAGTGGCTCCCTGCCCGCCGAGAAGCGGATTGCGCACGTCGCAGGCCACAAGCACCTCGCACTTCGGAAATGAGGTGCGCGTGATCTTCTCCACTCGCTCGAAATCGCCGGGCAGCCGCGTGACCTCCCTGCCCTCGGAATCGCGAAACACAAATCCGAGCACCTGGGCCATGCCGATGCCGCCGTCATTCGTCGCGCTGCCGCCGATGCCGATGATGATGCGGCGCACGCCTCGCACGACGGCATCGCGAATCATCTCGCCGGTGCCCCGCGTGCTGGCCGTCGCGGGATCGAGCGGCAGATCGCTCACCTGCACCAGTCCGGCAGTAGCGCTCATTTCCATCACCGCCCCGGTGTCTTCGCCGCGATGAATGAGCCCGTACTCCGCCACGATCTCGCGCCCCTGGGCATCGTGGGAGGCGATGCGTATTCTTTCCCCGCCGAGCGAGCTCACCACCGCATCCGTCGTGCCCTCGCCGCCATCCGCCATCGGGCACACATCGACCTCCGCCTCCGCAAGCACGCGCGCCAGCCCGCGCCGCACGGCCTCGCCAGCCTGCGCGGCCGTCAGCGAGCCTTTGAATTTGTCCATCGCCACCAGGATTCGCATCGGCAGATGGTGAACGGGAATCGCGGTCTGCCAAGGGGTGAAACACCGGTGCGACCATGAAGGCGCGCGCCCGAGTTGCGGACTTGCGGAGACTGGTGGATTGCGATACAAACGCCCGTCTTCCGCCGGCAATCCGGCTGCGGGCACGTCTCACATGGTCTCCATCTCCATCCGGCATCTCACGAAACGGTTCGGCGGCAACACGGTGCTGGGAGATGTGAATTTGGAGATCGAGCAGGGCGAACTTTTTTTCCTGCTCGGCCCGAGCGGATGCGGCAAGA
>CAZUYG010000835.1:0-329 GCA_964624265.1 uncultured Candidatus Odyssella sp. | reverse complement strand
CTGCGCCACATCGCCGGGTTTTACGAGCCCGACGCCGGCGCGATTTTCTTCGACAACGAAGACGTGACCGATCTCCCGGCGCACAAGCGCGGCACGGGGATGATGTTTCAAAGCTATGCGTTGTGGCCGCACCTCAGCGTGGCGCAAAATGTCGCCTTCGGCCTTGAGGAGCGAAAGCGCCCGAAGGCTGAAATCGAGAAGCGCGTGGCCGAGGCGCTGGCGCTGGTGCAACTCGACGGCCTCGGCGCGCGGCGCATCCAGGAACTGTCGGGCGGCCAGCAGCAGCGCGTGGCGCTCGCCCGCGCGCTGGTGATCCGCCCGCGCTGCCT
>CAZUYG010000834.1:0-2080 GCA_964624265.1 uncultured Candidatus Odyssella sp. | reverse complement strand
ACGGAAACGGATAGAGCTTCTGGAAGAAGAACACGAAGGCCGGGATCAGCAGGCGCTCGGCGAAGCTCGCGCAATGCAGCCGCACCATCAGCGAAACGAGATCGAGCGCGCCGGTCTCGGCCTTCGCCGCGAGCCGGCGCAGGGCGTCTGGCGCGTGCACGATGTCGGCATCGGTCAGCAGCACGTAGCGGCGATCAGCCGGCGCCGCGGCCACGCCATTGTGCACGGCCCACAGCTTGCCGCTCCAGCCCGGCGGGAGCGGGGGCGCGGCGATCACCGACAGCCGCTCGCTCGCGCCGGCGCGCGCGGCGCCCGCGCGCGCCGCATCTGCGGTGCCGTCGCCGCTCGCATCGTCGACGACGACGACGCGCAGGTCGCCGGGATAATCCTGCCGCAGCAGGCTTTCGACCGCGCCGCCGATGACCGGCGCCTCGTCGCGGGCGGGGATAACGGCCGTCACGTCGGGCCAGCGCTCCACCGGGCCGATGTCCCGCGGCAGAAGCTGATCCGCGCGCCAGAACCACCCGTGAAAGAAAACCAGATAAATCCAGGCGGCGAGCGCCGCGCCCGCGACCAGCGTCAACACGTCAGCGCCAGAGCCAATAGCGGGCCACGCCGATCAGCGCGTGCAGCAAAGTGCCCGGCTTGCCGAGCGCCACGCGCCCGGCCACGGGGTCGCGCCGGCGCAGCATCGCGGTGAGCTTCTCGGCGAGGCTCACGATCGCCGCCGATTCCATGGCCAGGCGCCGGTTCGGCAGCTTGCCGGGCAGCGTCTTCGCCTCGCGCAGCAGCGCCTCGGTGCCGTCGAGGCAGCGGTCGAGCGTGCGGCGCAGGCCCGGTGTCGCCGCCGCGCGGTCGAGGTCTTCCACGGCGCTGCCTTCGTCGGCCAGCCAGTCCATCGGCAGATAGACGCGATTGAGCCGCCGGAAATCCTCCTTGCAGTCCTGCAGATGGTTGATCACCTGCAGCGCATTGCAGAGCGCATCGGATGCGGGATAGCCGTTCGGCGGGCAATCGTGCAGGTCGAGCAGGAAGCGGCCGACCGGGGCGGCCGACTTGATGCAATAGCCCATCAAATCGTCCCAGTCCTTGTAGCGCAGCTTCACCGCATCCTGCTTGAACGCGAGGATCAGGTCGCGGCAGTGCCGGACGATGTCGCCGGTGCCGGCCATCGTCTCGCGCACGCGGATCGCCTTGGCGTAGGCGGGGTCGTCGCTGTCCCCGGTCAGCGCCCGGTCGAAGCCGTCGAGCCGCGCGATCTTCTCCTCGGCCGAGAGTTCGGGGTTGTCGGCGATGTCGTCGATCGCGCGCGCATAGGCGTAGAAGATGGCCACCCGCGGCCGCAGCGCCTTCGGCAGCAGAAACGACCCGACCGGGAAATTCTCGTCCCCGGCGCCCTTGCCGGACGGCGTTTCGGCGGTGCTTGCGGCGGTGGCCAAGATCGGTTCCAGGCTGTGCAATTATGCACGATGGACAATAGTGGCCGGATCAAGTCAAGCACCGCGCTCCCGCCGGCCCGCCGCCAAACCTTGATCGCATGAAACTTGCCGATTTCGATTTCGACCTTCCGCGCGAGCTGATCGCCACGGAGCCGGCGCGGCCTCGCGACGCGTCGCGGCTGCTCGTCGTGCCCGCGCGCGAGGGCGCGTTCGAGGACCGCGCGGTGCGCGATCTGCCGTTGCTGCTGCGGCCGGGCGATCTGCTCGTGCTCAACGACACGCGCGTGATCCCGGCGCGGCTCCTCGGCCGGCGCGGCGCGGCGGCGATCGAGGTTACGCTGCACAAGGCGGAAGGCGCCGGGCGCTGGCGCGCATTCGCGCGGCCGGCCAAGCGCCTGAAGCAAGGCCAGCGCATCGTGTTCGCACCGGATTTCTCGGCGCTGGTCGCCGAGAAGCACGAAGCGGGCGAAATCGTGCTCGAATTCGGTGCCGACGATACCGCGCTGATCGCGCTGCTGGAGCGCCACGGCGAGATGCCGCTGCCGCCCTACATCAAGCGGCCGAAAGGCGGCAGCGAAGGCGACCGCGCCGACTATCAGACCGTCTACGCCAAGCGCGAAGGTGCGGTCGCCGCGCCCACG
>CAZUYG010000833.1:0-2087 GCA_964624265.1 uncultured Candidatus Odyssella sp. | reverse complement strand
CCCATGGCGTTCGCCGACACCCCAGCCGTTCAGCACGACCTTGTCGCCGGACTTGAAGCCGGGATTGGACGATTCGGCGACCGTGCCGGCGAAATCGATGCCGGGCACGTGCGGATACTGGCGCACGAGCCGCGCTTTGTTGGCGAGGATGAGCCCGTCCTTGTAGTTCAGCGTCGTGTATTCGACGGCGACGGTCACGTCGCCCGCTGGCAGTTTCGCCGCGTCGAGCGCCGTGATCGCGCCCGAAACCTTGCCTTCTTTCTCTTCCAGCAGCAGCGCCCTGAAGCTCATCCCGTACGTCTCCTTCTGTCCGGCTTTTTGTTCACGCCCGGCGTTATAGCCCCGCCAATGCGGCACGAAAACGGCGCGTTCGCCCTTCTATTTGCCGCGGTGGAGCGCGCCGCCGTCGACGCGGACGACGTCGCCGCTGATGTAACCTGCGCGGTCCGACGCCAGGAAGACGACGACGTTGGCCACGTCGTCGGCCGAGGCGGGGCGCCCGAAAGGAAGGTCGAGCTTCCCGACCAGCTCCTGCCAGCGCTCGGCGTCGCCGAGTTCGTTCTTCGCGCGCGTGCGCATCAGGAATTCCATGCGCTCGGTGGCGACGAGGCCGGGATTGACGCCGACGACGCGGATGCCGTGATCGGTGCTGTGGGCACCCATCGCGTGCGTGAACGACATCAGGCTGGCATTGCCGGCGGCGCCCGCGACGTAGTTGAAATTGTGCCGCTCGCCGCCGAGGCCGATCACGTTGACGATCACGCCGCGCTTCTTCTCGCGCATGCGCGCGAAGGCTTGGCGCGCCAGGTTGACGTAGCCGAACACCTTGAGATCCCACGCTGCGCGCCACTTGGCTTCGTCGATCGCGAGGATGTCGCCGCCGGGGATCGCGCCGGCGTTGTTGACGAGGATGTCGAGGTCCGGCACGGCGGCGGCGAGCTTGGCCGCAGCGCCGGCCGCCGCCATGTCGATGGCGATGGTCTCGATCCGGCCCTGCGCGCGGGAAGCCAGTTCGGCCTTCGCGGCGGCGAGCCGCGCCGCATCGCGGGCCGCGATCGTCACGTCGGCGCCTTCGCCGAGGAAGGCGCGCGCGCAGGCGAAGCCGATGCCGCGCGAGCCGCCGGTAATCAGCACGCGCTTGCCGCCAAGACCCAGATCCATCGCCGCCCTCCCGCCGTTCCGCAGGCAGCGGGGTTACAAGCGGGGCGGCGCGTTGGCAAGCGAGGCCGCGCGCGGGGGCGCCTTGCGCTCAACGGCCGAAGCGTTCCGGATCGAGCCGCGCGGCGTCGTGGTCGGGAACCCAGCGGAATGGCCGGCGGACGCCCTCGATCGCCGCGCCGATCTCCGCGCGCGTGAGGCCGATGTCGCGCAGACGCTCGTCGGGCCAGGATTCCATTTCGCGCGCGAGGCGGCGCGCGCCCCAGGCGCGAAGCGCATGGTCGCACCGGAGCACGAGGCGGGCGGACGCGCGGGCGGCGTGACAACGCAAGCGCTGCAGGCGGCGTGCCGCCGGGGCGCCCGGGCCGAAGCCGCTGCCGAACAGCGAGAGCAGCATGTTGTTTTTCCTTTCAGCGAACGCGGCAAGCTTGCCCCGCCGCGAATGATCAGGCAATTTTATTGATATTATTAAAACGATAAGAGAGTCCTTGCTATGCGCAGCCTCAATCTCGACCACCTGCGCGCGCTCGACGACGTGGTGCGGCTCGGCAGCTTCTCGGCGGCGGCGCGCAAGCTCAACCTCTCGCAGCCGGCGGTCAGTCTTCAGATTCGCGAGCTTGAATCGCGCGTCGGCGTGAGGCTCGTCGAGCGCATGGGCAAGCGCGCCTTCGCGACCGAGGCCGGGCGCGCGCTGATCGAGCACGGCGCGCGCATCACGGCCGAGGCGGAGCGCGCGCTCGTGACGATGCGCCGCCATCGCGATGGCTGGCTCGGACGCGTGCGCATCGGCACGAGCTTCGTGATCCTCAACTACCTCTTGCCGCCGATCCTGAAGCGCGTGCGCCACGAGCATCCGGATCTCGAGATCGGCATTTCGCTCGGCTCCAGCGCCCAGAAGGTCGAGCAATTGCTGCGCAACGAGATCGATC
>CAZUYG010000832.1:0-2090 GCA_964624265.1 uncultured Candidatus Odyssella sp. | reverse complement strand
CGTCGAGAATCAGCAACATGCCGCGCGCTTTGCAATGCTCCCGCAGCGCCGCGAGGTAGCCCGGCGGCAGATCGAGCACGCCGCCGCTGGACAGGATCGGCTCGGCGATGAAGGCGGCCAGATTGCCCGTGCATTGGCGGTCGAGCAGTTCGAACGCGTCGTCGAGTTCCTGCTTCCAGCTCACGCCGGGGAAGCGCGAGCGATAGGGATTGGGCGCCGGAATTGCGTATTGGCCCGGCATCAGCGGCCCGATGCCGCGCCGCCCGGCCTTGTAGGTGGCGGCCGCGGCGCCGCCGGTCATGCCGTGCCAGGATTGCGCGAAGCCGACGATCTCCCATTTGCCGGTGACGAGTTTCGCGAGCCGGATCGCGGCCTCGTTGGCCTCGCCGCCGGTGGAGAGCAGCAGCACGCGTGGCAGCGACGGCACCAGCCGCGCCAACGCCTCGGCCAGATCGACGACCGGGGCCGACACCATCGACGAGAACAGATGATCGAGGCGCCCGACCGTCTCGCGCACGGTGGCGACGATCTCGGGGTGGCAATGGCCGAGGATCGCGCTCATCTGGCCCGAGGTGAAATCGAGCATGCGCCGCCCGCCGGCGTCGTAGAGAAACGCACCCTCGGCGCGCACCGGCACGAACGGCACGAAATTGCCGCCGTAGCGGAGCAGATGGCGCCGCGCGCGGCTCCAGAAGGCGGCATCGGCCGGCTTGACGACTTCGTTCATCGCATCTCTCCGTCGTTTCGCGCGCCCAGCATCGGCGGATTCGCGCCGGCCGGCAAATGCAATTCGCGTCCGCCCGCCCCGCGCGTCAAATCGTTCTGGCCAGCGCCGCCAGCTGGTCCGCGCAGACGCCCCAGCCCTCGTGAAAGCCCATCTTTTCGTGCGCCGCCCGGTCTTCGGCGGTCCAGTGCCGCGCCCGCGCCGTGTAGCGGGTCTTGCCGCCGCCGATATCCTCGAAGGTGACGATGGCGGTCATGAACGGCTTGGCCGAGGGCACCCACGCGCTGGTGTAGGCATCGGTGACGACGATCCGCTCGTTCGGCACGACTTCGAGGAAAACGCCGGGGTTCGGCATTTCCTGCCCCTCGGGGCTGCGCATGACGATCAGGCTGCTGCCGCCTGGCCGCACGTCTACCTCGGCTTTCGCGATCGTCCACGGCTTGGGCACGAACCACTGCCTGAGCAATTCGGGCTCTGTCCAGCAGCGATAAAGCTTCTCGCGCGGCGCGTCGATGATGCGGGTCAGCGTGAGTTCGTGACCGGGGCTTTCGGCGCTCATCACACGCATCCTCGTGGGTTCGCTGGGAAATTGAAGAAGCCGCGCATCCGGCATCGGCGCGCTTGTCGCGGGCGGGCGGGCGCCTCAGTCGGCGCCGTATAGCGCGGTGCAGGCGAGCAGCTTGCGCATCGCGTTGTCGCCGCCGACGAGGTTGAAGGGGAATTTGACGCCCTGCGAGTCGATCCAGGTCATCGTGCCGTTGCCGGCCAGTGCGCGCCGCATGTCCGCATCGTTGCCGACCGTGAACCAGATCGCGCTGCGCTGGTTCGCATTGACGCGCCCGCGGAACGACTTCTTGAAGCCGCCGTCGATCTCGAACGACACATCGTATTGCTGCGTCGGGTCCATGTTCCATGCCGTCTTCGACGCGCCGACATACATGACCATGGCCGGCGTGAGCTGGATCGTGAGCTGCGTGCCGTCGGCGTAGCCGACGCTGACGTAGCAATGCGAGAATTGCTGACCGTTGAAATAGGGGCCGCCGTTCCAGCTGCCGCTCTTGAACGTGTTCTGCGCTGCCGCCGGCGCCGCGAAAAACGCCGTCGCAGCCAGCACCGCCAGTCCCGATCTGAGATGCGCGCGCCGCATTCCCCGCCCCGGTTAATCCAGCCCTATTCCTACCGGCTGGGGCGCCGAGCGGCAAGAAAGCGCGTTAACCATGAATTCGATGGACGGCTGGCACGGGCAGGGGATCAATGCGCCAGAGGCATTTCCCATGATCCGCAGCACCCTCGCCCTCTTCGCCGTTGCCCTTTTCGCCGCGGCCGCCAATGCGCAGACGGCGAACAAATGGGGCGCCATCGCGTA
>CAZUYG010000831.1:0-2096 GCA_964624265.1 uncultured Candidatus Odyssella sp. | reverse complement strand
GCCGTCGGTGCTGACGTTGAGCGTCGGGCTGATCGCCGGCATCACCGGCGGTTCCAGCGGGCCATCGGGCGCGGGCCGCGCTTCGGGTGCCGGCCGCACTTCGGGCGCCGTGCGCGGCGCGGCCTCAGGGGCCTTGGCCATCGATTGCAACGGCTTCGCTTCCTCGGCGCGCGGCGCCGCCGGAGCGGCCGGGCGCGTCAGTTCGGGCTGCGGCACCACCGGGCGCTCGGCCTGCATCGCCGGCGGCTGCGCCGGCCGCGACGGCAGCGCGTCTCCCGCCGCGCCGGGCGATTGCAGCGCGGTGCCGCCGGGCGGCGCGCGTTCAGGCGGCGCCGGTATGGGGCGCTCTATGCGCCCCGGCGGCGCCGCCGGACGTGCGGGCGGCAGCAGCGCCTCCGTATACGGAGCGCCGCTGCGCGGCGGCGCACGCTCTGCGTCCGCGGATTCGGGCTCAGGGGGGCCGCGCCGCACCGGGGGTTCCGGCGGAGTAGCGGGACGATCCGGCCGTTCGCCGGATCGCGCCGTCGGCGTTTTCAGTGCGGGCGCATCGGATTTTGGCTGCGGCGGACGGGCCGCATGCGTATCCGGAGCCGTGGCGGGGCGCTTCGGCGGCTCCTGGCGAAGCGCCGTAGGCGGGCGCACGGTTTCCCGCCGCGGTGCGGCGGTTCGCGAGGGGGGCTCGCCCGAATCGGTCGGGTTTTCCGCCGCGGACGGCCGGCGCGCGGGCGCGGCGCGCAGTGGCGCCCGGGGCTTCTCGGCCTGCTTCGGCGGCGCGGCGCTTTTTTCCGAACGTGCGGCTGTTTCCGGTTCGGCGCGCGCCGGCGGTGTGGGCCCGATCCAGGTCAGCACGAGGGAATTGCCGCGACGCAAATGCGCGAAATGCGGCCGGCCCGAAAGGCGCAGGATCAGCACGCGCCCCTTGCCCGCCAGACGAATCTCCGAGACGTAGCGCCCGAGCGCCGCGCGCGCCTTGTCGAGCGAGCCGTCGAACGGCCGCGAGAAGCGGATAAACACCTGATCGGCGGAGCGTGTGACGGTGTACTCGATCGGACGCGGCCATTCGAGCACGAGGCGGGCGCTCGCGCGCTCGGATTGCACCGTGGCGCGGCCCGTCGCGGCTTCCACGCCGGCGGAAGCGCAAGCCAGCACCGCAAGCATCAGGGCCACGCGCGCCACATGGAGCCGTGCCATCCCTGCCCGACCCTGCGTGCCGGTCCGCTGCCGCGGCATTGCCGTAACCTTGCCGAAAAAATTGGCCGATAACGAATTTCTAACCGAGAACGGCGGCGATTATGTCGGAACGAAGCCGCTCATGCCAGCGTAGGTTGAGATTATGGTTAATCCCGCGCCGGCGCGAGGCGCGGCCGGCGCGTCAGTCGTCGCGCATCGTACGCTCGAGACGTTCGTGGCGCTCCTGCGCCTCGACGCTGAGCGTCGCGATCGGACGCGCTTCGAGCCGGCGGATGGCAATCGGCTCGCCGGTTTCCTCGCAATACCCGTAGGTGCCGTCTTCGATACGCCGAAGCGCGGCTTCGATCTTCGAAAGCAATTTGCGCTCGCGGTCCCGCGTCCGCAGCGCGAGGGAAATATCGGTCTCGAGCGAGGCGCGGTCAGTAAGGTCCGGTTCGTGCAGGCTTTCGGTCTGCAGCGACTGCATCGTGACGCCGGCCTCGCGCAATATCTCGTTCCGCCAGAACTGGAGCTTCTGCTTAAAATACTGACGCATCAGGGGATTCATGAACGGCTCCCCCTGCGTCGGCCGGTAGTTCGGCGGCAATGGCTTGGCCGGATCGCGCGGGCTGCGGGCGCGCGAATGCTTATGACCGTTCGCCTTGCCTTTCATGCCGTTAGAGCCTCCCTCGTCGCGGCGCGCGGATTAATAGCGGGGTCGATACCGGCGGGCAAGCATTCCCGAATTCGTAACAATTGCGGACGCAATTTGCGGACCGGGCGCCTCCCCGCGCGTGGAGCGCGGGCCCTTTTTTCAGGAATTTCAAACGTTCTCGGGCTCTGCCGGATTAGGTGTTTCTTAAGTGGACCCGTTTAGTGTCCCGGTCACCCTGATCGCGAAGAAACCGACTCCAAACACGGTTGAC
>CAZUYG010000830.1:0-2096 GCA_964624265.1 uncultured Candidatus Odyssella sp. | reverse complement strand
CTCTCGAAATGCCGCGCGACCGCGCGGTAGTCGCAGGTGAGATAGGAATCGCCGTAGAGCACGAAGAATGGGCTGCCCAGCCGCGGCAGCGCCTTCATCACCGCGCCCCCGGTGCCGAGCCGCGCCGGACCGTCGTGGCTGTAGCGAACCGCGACGCCGAAACGCGCGCCATCGCCCACCAGCGCCTCGATCGCCTCCGCCAGATGGCCGACCGCGAGCACCGCGCGGCGCACGCCGTTGCGTTTCAGGAGTTCGAGTTGCAGGGAGACGAACGGCACGCCCTCCACCTCGATCAGCGACTTCGGCCGCCCGACGGTGAGCGGGCCGAGCCGCGTTGCCAGGCCGCCCGCGAGGATCAGAGCCTCTTCGATCATGTCTCGAGGATGCGCGTGCCGGACCGATCGAAGCCGAAGCGGAGTTCGCGCAGGCCCTGCCCCGCCATCGCGCGGCGCAAGCGGTTGGGCTCGGGCGCATAGAACAGCAGGAAGCCGCCGCCGCCGGCCCCCACGAGCTTGCCGCCCGCCGCGCCGTTGGCGCGCGCATAGGCGTAGATTTCGGCGATGCGCGGATTGGCCATGGATTTCGAGCGCTCCTGCTTCCGCACCCAATGGCGGTGCATGAGCTCGCCATAGGCCGCGAAATCCCCGGCCTCGAGCGCCGTGCCGATCTCCTGCCCGATCGCCTTCACCTCGTCGAGATTGGCGAGCATCGCGGCGTCGGCCGCCTCGGTGCGCGATTTCTGCTCGGCCAGAATGTCGCCGGCCACGCGCGTCTTGCCGGTGAAGAACAACAGCAGCGAATCCTCGAACTCGGCCAATTTCTCGCGCGCGATGTTCAGCTCCTTGATCGCCACCGAATCGTCGGGATTGAAGACGTAGCGGCGCAATCCGCCGAACGTGGCGGCGTATTGATCCTGCTTGCCGATCGGAGCGCCGAGCCGGTCGATCTCGATCGTGCAGGCGAGCTCGGCGAGCCGTTCGCGGTCGAGAAAGCGGTGCCAATGCGCAGACAGCGCCTGCAGCAGCGCGCAGGTGAAGCTCGACGACGAGCCGAGGCCGGTGCCGGCCGGCACGTCGGCGAGAGTCGTGATCTCGATCGCCGGAGTCTCGCCGTTCGGCAGGAATTCGCGGAGCGCCTCGCGGAGGATGTTGTGCTGAACCTCCTCGACGCGATCTACTTTCTCCAGCGCCGAATATTTCAGATAGATGCCGGGGAAGAACGGCTCGGTGACGGTGACGTAGATGTATTTGTCGATCGCCACCGCGATCAGATCGCCGCCGTTGCGCCGGTAGTAAGAGGGAAGATCGGTGCCGCCGCCGCCGATCGAAATGCGCAACGGGCTACAGGCTATGATCATAATCGCTCTTGGCGCGGATGGATTGGGCGATCGTGAGGGCGGCGGCGGCGTCGGCAAGTCCGGGCTCGGGCCCCCGGCCATGCCGGATATCCTCGGCGAAGGCCGCGAGCTCGACGTCCCACGACAGATCGGGGCCGGGAAATTCCCAGCTCTCGATGTCGGGCGGGCCCATTTCGGGCTTCATCTTGTAGTACGTCAACCGTTCCGTGCCGTAGCTGCCGCCGAGGCCGTCGATCGCGAGCTTGGCCGTGCGCCCGAAGATCTCGAACGAGAAGAGGTTCTTCCATTCGGTCCAGCTGGCATGGAGTTGCGCCACCTGGCCCGCGGCGGTGCGCAGCAGGAAGAACGCATTGTCCTCGACCTCGCCGGGCCAGAAGAACGACGCGGCGTGCCCTTCGATCTCGGCGAAATCGCCGAGGAACCAGCGCGCGAGATCGACGAGGTGCGTGCCCTGGTCGATCGCCTCGCCGCCGCCCGATATTTCGGGCTTGAAACGCCATTCCTTTTCGTAGCCGAGGCGGCCGCCATGGCCATAGCGGCCGCGGAGATAGAGCAGGTCGCCGGCCGCGCCCTCGGCGACCAGCGCGCGCGCCTTCTGCATCGCCGGGTGGAAGCGGTGATTGAACCCCACGCGGACGAGCGCGCCCTTTGCCTGCGCGGCCTGCGCGAGCGGCGCCAGTTCGCGCGCATAGCGCGCGCCGGGCTTTTCGATCAGCACATGCTTGCCCGCCGCGATGGC
>CAZUYG010000829.1:0-2099 GCA_964624265.1 uncultured Candidatus Odyssella sp. | reverse complement strand
CTTCGTCGTGTCGGTCTTGCCCTTGTCGTCCGTCGCCGTTCCGGTGCCGAACAGGCCGTGGTCCGGATTCATCGCGATGTCAGCGCCGGCGCCGGCGGCACCGAGCAGCAGCACGACGCCTCCGACGATCGCGGCGATCTTCCCGGCACCCATGCCGCGTCGCTGCGTGAGCGCGAGCGCGTCTTCGCGGCCCACGGTCGGGAACCGCATCGAGGCCGAGCCGCCGATCGTCTGATTGCCGGCCGGGCCGATCTTGGGCGCGTGGCCGGCAAGCATCGTCGCGCTGCTCTTCACCGAAACCGCATCGCGGCCCATCGTCGGCGGCGGCGCCGCGGGCACTTCCTGGCCGAGCAGCATCGCGCGCCACTGTTCGACGGTCTGCGGACGCTGCTCTTCCTCGACTCGCAGGCCGATGTCGATGCCGGTGAGGAACGCCTCGCTGAACCGGCCGCGGCCGGCTTCGACGGCCGGCGTGATCGGGTCGCGCTTCACGCGCGCCGGCGCTTCCGGCGGAATGCGCCCGGCCACGGCCTGATAGAGGATGCTGGCCATGGCGTAGATGTCGGTCCAGGGCCCCTGATTGCCGTCGGCGAAATATTGCTCGAGCGGCGCGTAGCCCGGTGTCACGATCGAGGTGAGGTTCTTGCTCTTGCGGCCGACCGCGTTGCGCGCGGCGCCGAAATCGAGCAGCACCGGCGAGCCGTCCTCGCGGATGAAGATGTTGCCCGGCTTCAGGTCGCGATGCAGGTAGCCGGCCTTGTGGACGACCGCGAGACCGTCGAGCAGCGGGATCGTGAGGCCGAGCAGATCCTCTTCGGTGAAGTCGCTGCGGTGCTTGCGGAAGAGCTCGGCGAGGCTTTGCCCCTGCTGATACTCCATCACCATGTAGGCCGTGCCGTTCGCCTTGAACGCGCGGTACACGGGCACGATGTTGGGATGGCGGAAGAGGCCGAGCGTCTGGGCCTCTTTCATGAAGCGGTCGAGGCCCCATTCGTAGTCGTTATTGTCGGCCGTCGAGCGCGGCTGGACGAGGGAATCGTCGCGCCGCACCGCGAATTCGGTCGGCAGGTATTCCTTGATCGCGACGTCCTTGCCAAGATTGTTGTCGGCGGCAAGGTAGGTGATGCCGAAGCCGCCATGCCCGAGCACGGACTTCAGCGTGTATTCCTGAAGCTGATAGCCCGCCGGCAGGGCGTTGAAATGCTGTTCGCTCATGGCCTTCCGGAGCCGAGGCGCACGCGCGCCGCGCAATTGGTTACGGGGACGGAATAGGAGGCCGTGCCCAAAATGCCCGCCGCGACGGCGCCGCGCGGGCTCCGGGCCGATGCCCCGACATACGAAGTACCTCTACCACAGTTAACGTTCTGCGGTAAGTGATTGCGAACACAGGCGCGGAATCGCCTCTCGACTCGCTCACTGCCCGTGCGGCGCGGGCACGGTCGGCCCGCCGTTCGAGATCAGCAGCCCGGCCAAGCGCCGGATCGTGATCGCGCCGCGTTCGGCGCCGACCGTGAGCCCATCCGCGAGCGCCTCGATCACGCCGCCCTGTGCCGCCGGCAAGATCCGGAACGTGACGAAGGTGCGTTCGCCGCCCGCCCCCGCGGTGGCGCGGCTCGGCACGACATGGAGCACGCTGCCGGTTTCGGGGATGACAAACGCGATCGGCGTCTCCGCGCCCGGCAGCGGCAGCGCCGCCTGTTCGATGCCGTTGCGCGCGATCGCCAGCTTCACTTCGGGCGGATCCGGCGCCGCGGCGTCGCGTTTCAGCGCGATGGTCCAGACGTTGCGCTCGTGCGCGACGCGGACGCGCATCTCGCCGCTCACTTTCGCCGCCAGCACGGTTGCCTGCGCGTGCTCGATGCGCTTCAGGCCCAGCACGCCCGGCCCGAAGCGGTTCTGGACCTTCTGGAGATCGAAGGGCTCGCGGCGCGGAAACACCATCCACACGTAGTCGCCATGGCGGAACACCGCGGCCGCCACCGGCTCCGGCCATCCGAGCACGATCCGCGTTTCGGCGCCGTCGGTGCTGACGTTGAGCGTCGGGCTGATCGCCGGCATCACCGGCGGCTCGAGCGGGCCATCGGGCGCGGGCCGCGCTT
>CAZUYG010000828.1:0-2102 GCA_964624265.1 uncultured Candidatus Odyssella sp. | reverse complement strand
ATCCAGCTCTTCCGCGTGCCGCTCCGCGACAGCGTGCGCCGCGTGTTCGGCCTGCCGCGCAGCTTCTACGGCATGAGCATTGCGCACGCCGCGCTCGGCATCGTGGTCATCGGTATCACCGCCTCGTCGGCGTGGCAGACCGAGGTGATCAAGGTCGTGCAGCCCCGGGAGTCGATTGAGGTCGCCGGCTACGTCCTGCATTTGCGCGACGTGCGCGAGGCGCGCGGGCCCAACTATGTCGCGCAGGTGGCGCGGATCGACGTCTATCGCGGAAAGGTGCTCGAGGGCGGCCCCAGGCTTCCGCTCGTCACGGTGCTCGAGCCCGAGAAGCGCCGCTATCCGGTCGAGGGCAACAACACGACCGAGGCCGCGATTCACACGACGTGGTTCGCCGATCTCTACGTCGTGCTCGGCGATCCGGACGGGAAGGGCGGCTGGGTGATCCGCGCCTATCACAATCCGCTCGTGCCCTGGATCTGGGTCGGCTGCCTCGTGATGTTCGTGGGCGGCTTGGTGTCGCTCTCCGACCGCCGCCATCGCGTCGGCGCGCCGCGCCGCAGCGCGGCGCCGGCACCGGCCACGGCGTAACGCGATGCGCCTGCGCTACATCATTCCCGCCGCGTTGTTCCTCGTGCTGGGCGCGGGCTTCGTCTATGCGCTGGTCGCGATTCAGTCGGGCAAGAAGAATCCGTCCGAAGTGCCCTCGGCGCTGATCGGCAAGCCGGCGCCGGATTTCGCGCTGCCGGCGCCCGAAGGATTTCCGCAGGGCCTTTCCGCCGCCGACCTCAAAGGCAAGGTCACGATCCTCAACGTCTTCGCGTCGTGGTGCCCGCCCTGCCATGTCGAGCATCCGCTGCTGCTCGAACTGGCGAAAGAGGCGAAGGGCGGCGCCTTCCAGCTCGTCGGCCTCAACTGGAAAGACAAGGACGAGAAGCTGGCGGCCTGGTTCAAGGAGGCGGGCGATCCGTTCTCGCGCATCGGCGCCGACCGCACCGGCCGCATCGGCATCGAATGGGGCGTCTATGGCGCGCCCGAAACCTACATCCTCGATCGCGACGCGAAGATCGTCTACCGCTACGCCGGCCCGCTCACGAAAGATCTGATCCGCGATGAGATCCGCCCGATCCTCGCGAAGCTCAAGAAATGAGGCACGCCCTTCCAATGCCCGTCATCCCGACCGAAGCGAGCCGCTCTTGCGGCTCGCGGAGTGGAGGGATCGCGTCGCAGGGATGCTGGGCGTTGGCGTCGAATGAGCCAACACGTCGCGCGATCCCTCCACTTCGCGGCGCGAAGGCGCGCCGCTCCGGTCGGGATGACGGTTTGGTCAGGCGCGCACTCGTGCGCTTCGCTGCGGTGTTCATGCTGTTCTGTGCCGCGCTGCCCGCGCGCGCGGCGATCGGGCCCGACGAGATTCTGCCCGACAAGGTGATGGAAGCGCGGGCGCGCGAGATCACGAAGCAGCTCCGCTGCCTCGTCTGCCAGAACCAGTCGATCGACGATTCGAACGCGCCGCTCGCGCGCGATCTGCGGATGCTCGTGCGCGAACGTCTCAAGGCCGGCGACAGCGATGCGGCCACGCTTTCCTACGTCGTCGCGCGCTACGGCGATTTCGTGCTGCTGCGCCCGCCGGTGAAGGCGACGACGTGGCTGCTGTGGTTCGGCCCGCTCGCGCTGCTGCTCGGCGCGGCGCTGTTCCTGTTCCTGCGTGTGCGGCGGAAAAGCGCCGCACCCGACGCGTCGGCGCCGCTCAGCGAGGACGAGCAGAAAAAACTCGCCGCGCTCATGGAGCAAAAGGGATGACCCTGTGGCTCCTCGGCGGCGGACTCACGCTGCTGGTGCTGGCCCTGCTGCTGGCGCCGCTGCTGAAGCCGCGCGACAGCGCCGCGCGGCGGCTCGACTACGATCTCGAAGTCTACAAGGATCAACTCGCCGAATTGGAGCGCGATTCCGCGCGCGGCCTCATCGGGCCCGCCGAGTCCGCGGCGGCGCGGCTCGAGATCCAGCGCCGCATTCTCGCCGCGGGCAGCGAAGCGGTCGCGCCGGCCCCGCGCGCGCGGCCGGCGCAGGGGCTGATCCTCGCGCTCGTGCTCGGCCTGCCGGTC
>CAZUYG010000827.1:0-2108 GCA_964624265.1 uncultured Candidatus Odyssella sp. | reverse complement strand
GAGGGCGATCCATGCGCCGGACACCTTGCGCCGCGCGGCGTCGGACGACGGCCGCACGAGCAGCGCCTTGCGGAATGCGGTCAGAAATTCGCGTTCGATTTCCGGCGAGGGCCGTCCCGCGTCGAACATCGGGCTCTGCGCGGCGATCGCGATGATCATCTCGTCGCCATAGGGCCCTTCGATCGTGAATTTCGGGCCGCCGGCGCTGCCGTCGCCGAGGGTGATCGTGCGGCCCGGCGGCAGCGGCGAAGGCGCGGGTCCGCGCGGCTGCACGAGATAGACCACGCCGCCGCTCGCCTGGATGTAGACGAGGTAGAGGTAGCTCGGCACCGGCGGCATCTTCACTTCGATGATCAGCGGATCGCCTTTCTTGTAGAGCCGCTTGTCGCCGCGCAGGCGCAGATCCGGCGCGCCCGGCTCGGCGAACGCCTCCTTGAAGGTCAGCAGCGTCTCGCATTGCGGCCAGGGCCGCACCGCCACCTCGACACGCACATTTGCGCGCTTAGCGGACTGGACGAGTTTGCCCAAATCGTTTTCCGTGCCGACGAAGCCGCGCACGACCGGCCCGGTCGCGGACTGCGCGATCTGGAGCGACGCGCATTCGTAGGACGACAGCGGCGGATCGAGCGTGACGACGGGCGCCGGCGGCGGCTTCGGCGGCTGCGGACCGGGCGCCGGGCCGGGCCCCGGCTGCGGGCCGGGCGGCGCGGGCCTCGGGCCGGCCGATACGTCCATGACATACGCCTGAGTCACGAAGCGCTGGTAGGCGTCGTAGGACATCCAGCCGAAGCCGCCGTCGCCCCAGCGCGTGCCCCAGGAATTGATGAGCTTGAAGGCCTGGCGGCGCTCGTCATAGCCCACCATGGTCATCGCGTGCCCGCCCGGCAGCACGACCCCGTTTCCGTTCCAGACGACGTCGCCGCGAATTTGCATGAAATCCCGCGTCAGACGCGAGCCGATGACGACCGGATGCCCCTTGGCGAGCGCGCCCTTTGCATCGTCGATCACGCCGGCACTGATGGCGCGCCAATTGCTAATCCGGAACTGCGGACTGGTCACGCGATTGGGCGCCGGGCAGATGCGGTCGTTGTAGGGGTGGATCGCGAGGCTTTGCGAGCCGTCCTGCCGGAGCAGATCGAGCGCCCGCGAAATCAGCGAGCCGGTGTCGCAGTCCCCTTCCGGCTTGATCGCGCCGTAGATGTAGGCCGGGCTCGGAATTGCGTCGGACTGATTGCGCGGCCGTCCCTCGCGGCTGACCGCGTAATAGCTGCGCGCGGCATAGCCGACCGCCCAGCCGACGCAGGAGCCTTGATCGCCCTGGTCGCCGGGCGTCGGAAAACGCGCCGACAGATCCACCTGTTCGGGCAGGAACGCGCGGTGGCGTTCCAGCTTCGGGAACGCGGCGTAGGCTTCGTTGGGTTCGAAGATCAGGCCTTGCGCCGATGCACGATCGGTGCCGGCCAAAGCCAGCACGCAGACGGTGGCGAATGTGAAAAGCCAAATCGAGCGAAAGGATACTTGCAGACAGGCTTGGGCGCGCAGCGGATTCACTGCCTTCTCCCCCCGATCGTTACCCCGTCGCCTTGGGGCGGCATGCCGCCCCATTCGCGCCTCTCGCGGTCAAATGTATCAGGATTCGCGCAGCGGACAACGCTCTTAGCAATCGCCTCCGGGCACGGCGGCGCCCGGCGCGCCAGTGGCCGCCCAAAAAATGGGGAGTCCGGGCAGGTCACGCGCGTGGTGGGCGGTGAGGGTTTCGAACCCCCGACCCTCTCGGTGTAAACGAGATGCTCTACCGCTGAGCTAACCGCCCGCTGGCGCCGGAGGGCTTCCACATAGGCGCATAATGCAAGCGGCGCAACTCGCGCTCGGCCGCGGCAGCGCGAGCCTTCAGCGTTTCGGCTCCGCGTCCAGGCGGCAGGCGATGCCGCCCGCTTCGGGCGGGTAATATTGCCGGACCAGCGGATCGTGGCCGGGAACGACGAAGCGCGGATCGTCGGCCAATGCTTTGAGTTTCGCATAACCGCCGAGAACCGCGCCCAGATCGTGGACGATGTAGAACGGCCGGCCGGTCTCGAAATTCTCGTACTAGTGCGCGGCATCGGAGG
>CAZUYG010000826.1:0-2119 GCA_964624265.1 uncultured Candidatus Odyssella sp. | reverse complement strand
CTGCGCGCGCCCTGCTCCTACCGTCGCGGCGCAAGCCGCCTCGGCATGGGAGCGACGCTTTACCGCTAGAGAGAGGGCGCGCGCAGCGCGCCCCTACGTGTGAGACGACAATGACCCAAGAAACCGGAACCGAATTCGCCGCCCAGTGGCAGCGCGAGAGCGCGCGCCTGGCCGAAACGGGCCTCTACAGCCGCGACGACGAACGCGACTCGTGCGGCGTGGGCATGGTCGTCGCCATCGACGGCAAGCCGCGCCGCGAGGTGGTGACGGCGGGCATCAACGCGCTGAAATCCGTGTGGCACCGCGGCGCCGTGGACGCCGACGGCAAGACCGGCGACGGCGCCGGCATCCACGTGCAGATCCCGCAGGAATTCTTCAAGGAGCACGTGCGCCGCACCGGCCACGAGCTGATCGCCGAGGGCAAGCTCGCGGTCGGCATGATCTTCCTGCCGCGCACCGACCTCGCCGCGCAGGAAACCTGCCGCAGCATCGTCGAATCCGAGATCATCAAGTTCGGCTACCAGATCTACGGCTGGCGCCAGGTGCCGGTGGACATCGCCGCGCTCGGCGACAAGGCCAACGCGACGCGGCCCGAGATCGAGCAGATCATGATCGCCAACACGAAGGGCGGCACGCATTCCGCCTTCGAGCGCGATCTCTACGTGATCCGCCGCCGCGTCGAGAAGGCGGTGATCGCCGAGCAGATCAAGGAATTCTACGTCTGCTCGCTCTCGTGCCGCTCGATCGTCTACAAGGGCATGTTCCTGGCCGAGGCGCTCACCGCGTTCTATCCGGACCTGCTCGACGAGCGCTTCGTCTCCGCCTTCGCGATCTTCCACCAGCGCTATTCCACGAATACGTTCCCGGCCTGGCACCTCGCGCAGCCGTTCCGCGTGCTCGCACACAACGGCGAGATCAACACGATCCGCGGCAACGTGCGCTGGATGAAGGCGCACGAGCCGCTGCTCGCGCACCCGATGTTCGCCGAGCACATCGAGGACCTGAAGCCGGTGATCCAGCCCGGCGGATCGGATTCGGCGATCCTCGACAACGTCTGCGAGCTGATGGTGCGCGTCGACCGCTCGCTGCCGATGGTCAAGACGATGCTGATTCCGGAATCGTGGACCTACCGGAAGGGCATTCCGCAGGCGCATCGCGACCTCTACGCCTACGCCAACGCGGTGATGGAGCCGTGGGACGGGCCGGCCGCGATCTGCGGCTTCGGCGGGCGCTGGGCCGTGGCCGGCATGGACCGCAACGGACTTCGCCCGATGCGCTACACGCTGACGACCGACGGCCTCGTCTTCGTCGGCTCCGAGACCGGCATGGTGCAGATCGACGAGCAGCGCGTGTCCGAGAAGGGCCGCGTCGGGCCCGGCGAGATGCTCGGCGTCGATCTCTGGGAGGGCAAGCTCTACAAGGACCGCGCGCTCAAGGACTGGATGGCCGAGCAGCGCCCGTTCGGCGACTGGGTGACCAAGAGCATCGCGCTCGACGAGTTGATCCAGGGCGCGCGCGTGGCGCCGGCGAAGTTCGAGCGCGACGAACTGCGCCGCCGCCAGCTTCAGGCCGGCTGGTCGATGGAGGATCTCGAGCTGATCCTTCAGCCGATGGCCGAAGACGGCAAGGAAGCCGTGGGCTCGATGGGCGACGACACGCCGATCGCCGTGCTCTCGGACCAGTATCGCGGCCTGCACCACTATTTCCGGCAGAATTTCAGCCAGGTGACGAACCCGCCGATCGATTCGCTGCGCGAGCGGCGCGTGATGTCGCTGAAGACGCGGCTCGGCAACCTCGGCAACATCCTCGCCGAGGAGGAGTCGCAGGTGAACATCCTGCAGCTCGAATCGCCGGTGCTGCTCAACGCCGAATTCGCCGCGATGCGCGAGCACATGCGGACGCAGGCGGCCGGCGATACCGCGATCGAGATCGACTGCACGTTCGACGCCGCGCGCGGCGAAGGCGCGCTGCGCGAAGCCATCGACCGCATCTGCCAGGAGGCCGAGGACGGCATCCGCGGCGGGCGCGTGCACGTGATCCTCACCGACGAGAAAGCCGGGAAGGACCGCGCGCCGGTGCCGATGATCCTCGCCGCCGGCCGCGTGCACACGCATCTCGT
>CAZUYG010000825.1:0-2129 GCA_964624265.1 uncultured Candidatus Odyssella sp. | reverse complement strand
CAAAAGACGGCGCCGTCATCGTGAAGGAAGCGGCAGCGGCCGGTCACTACGTGCGCAAGGCCGGGCTCGATTTCAAAACGGGCGATGCGCTACTCCGCGCCGGCCGTGTGCTCTCGCCGCGCGACGTCGGACTCTGCGCGGCGATGAACGTGCCGTGGCTGACCGTGCGGCGGAAGCCGCGCGTCGCGATTCTCGCCACCGGCGACGAGATCGTGCAGCCCGGCGAAGCGCTGGCGCCGGGCCAGATCGTGAGTTCGAATTCCTGGGCGCTCGCCGCTTTCGTCGACGCGAACGGCGGCGAAGCGATCAACATCGGCATCGCGCCCGATGAAAAAGCCACGCTGAAGACCATGGCCGAACAGGCGCGCGGCGCCGATCTGCTGGTGACGACCGGCGGCGCCTCGGTCGGCGACCACGATCTCGTGCAGAGCGCGCTGGGTGAAATCGGCCTCTCGCTCGATTTCTGGAAGATCGCGATGCGCCCGGGCAAACCACTGATGTTCGGCAGGCTCGGAGCAACGCCGCTGCTCGGCCTGCCCGGCAATCCGGTGTCGAGCCTCGTCTGCTCGCTGCTGTTTCTCGCGCCGATGCTGGCGAAATTCCTCGGCCGCGCCGAAACCGAGCCGCGCCGGACGACAGTCCGCCTCGGCGCGGATCTGAGAGCCAATGACGGGCGCGAGGACTATCTGCGCGCGACGCTTGAGCGGACGGATAATGGGCTCGTAGCCGTGCCGTTTCGCGCGCAGGACAGTTCGATGATGGCCACCCTCGCCAAGGCGGATGCCCTCATCGTCCGGGCGCCGCAGGCCCCGGCGCTGAGGGCCGGCGATCCGGTCGAAATCCTTCCGTTATCGCCGCCCGGCGTCGCCATCTGACGGCGTTCTCAAAATCGCCACAGGATGTTGTTGACAAGTTCTCGGAACCAAACTAGAACATGTGTTGTTGATAGTTTGTTCCGAGGCGACCGCGCCCCAGCACGAGCGGCGGCCCTCATCCGAGGAGGCTCAGATACCCCGATGCTTACCCGCAAACAGCACGAGCTGCTGGTCTACATCAACGACTATCTCGCCAAGAGCGGCGTCTCGCCCTCGTTCGACGAGATGAAGGACGCGCTCGATCTCAAGTCGAAATCCGGCATCCACCGGCTCATCACGGGCCTCGAGGAGCGCGGCTTCCTGCGCCGCCTGCCCCACCGTGCGCGCGCGCTCGAAGTGCTGCGCATGCCCGAGACGGCCGCGGTCGGCGTCAGCGCGCGCGACCCGGCCCGCAACAAGAAATTCGCGCCGAACGTCATCCCCGGCGATTTCCGGAAGGGCCTTGCCGGCCGCATGGTGACCGCGCCCAAGCGCTCGGTCGAGCTTCCGCTCTACGGCAAGATCGCCGCCGGCACGCCGATCGAAGCCCTGCGCGATACGCAGACGATCGAGGTTCCGCCCGGCCTGCTGGGCCGCGGCGAACATTACGCGCTCGAGGTCGAAGGCGATTCGATGCAGGACGCCGGCATTGTCGACGGCGACACGGTGATCATCGAGAAGAGCGAGACGGCGGAGAACGGCAGCATCGTCGTCGCGCTGGTCGAAGACAACGAGGTCACGCTGAAGCGCCTGCGCCGCCGCGGCAACTCGATCGCGCTCGAACCCGCCAACAAGAAATACGAGACGCGCATCTTCCGGCCCGATCAGGTCAAGATCCAGGGCCGCCTCGTGGGCCTGCTGCGGCGGTTCTAGTTCCGCGCCCTATTCGCGCCGTGCCGTCTGCCCGCGGCGCGCGGGGCGCTCTCTGGTGTCCATCCACGGATAGCTGACCCACGGGCGCTCGCCGCGTTCGCTGCGGTCGTCGATGACCGCCGGCGTTCGCCCGTCGAGCCACACGGCGTGCGCGCCGCGCGTCATCAGGCTGCGCCGGTCGATGATGCGCGTGTTGCCGCAGCCGTTGCGCGTCAATGCCGGTGCCAGCACGAGCGTGGCGCCGCAATCCTCCGCAAGCGCCGCCGGATCGCGCACGATGGCCACGCGCGCAACGCCGATCGCATAGATGCAGCCGATCGCGTCGCAGCGCAGGCGTCCATCCGTGCTCGCGTCATTTTGCGGCCATGGCTTGAAGCCGGCGGCGCCGTCGCGCTTCCACCA
>CAZUYG010000824.1:0-2129 GCA_964624265.1 uncultured Candidatus Odyssella sp. | reverse complement strand
CGCGCCAGCAGCGCCGCGGACCCGCGCGAGAAGACGGCGGCGCCGGCCTCCGGCGTCGCCTCGAGCGCCGTGGCGAGCAGATCGAGCGCGTGACGGCCGACCGCTTCTGCCTCGGACGGCGCGAACCGGTACCGCTCGCGCGCCAGCGTCGCGAGCGTGCCCGCCAGCAGCGTGCCAGTCGGCGAGACGCCGGCGATTCCCGCCCCCGTGACCGCGCGCAACGACCGCAGCCGTCGCTCCAAATGGTGGCGCGGACAATGCAGCACGATCTGGCTGATCGCTTCGGGCGCGTGAAACGCGTAGGGGCGTGTCGTATCGACGACCGTGGCGCTGCCGGGCGCCAGGCGCACCTCGCGGCCGTCCTGCGCGACGATCATCGTGCCGGACTGCTGAAGAATGAGAATCGCGAACTCGCCCTGCGATCGCGCGATCTCCGCCGGCCGCCGCTCGACGCGCACGGGCGTGGTGTGAAGCTCCGCCAGCAGCGCGTCGCCGAGCGGCGTCACGTCGAGCCCGGCGCGGAACGGCGCGTCCTCGAGCCGCGTCACATGAAGATCGACATAGGTGCGGCAGGTGACCTCGACCCAGTGGGCGAAGTGGTCCGTGGTCAGGGACTGGGACATGCACGCCCCCATCTTGCCCGGCGGAGGCTATCGCGCGGGAAGCGGCGAGTCACGGGCGGTCAAATTCGGCGGCGCCGGCCGGCAAGAGCACGGCAATGCATGGTGGCAGGATGGTGCGTCCCTCAACATCAACCGGGAGCCACGACCGATGCCGCTCAGCCATCCGAAATTCAAGGCTGCCGCCGTGCAGGCCGCGCCCGCCTATCTCGATCTCGACGCGACGGTCGCCAAGACGATCGACCTGATCGGCGCGGCGGCCCGCGGCGGCGCCCGGCTCGTGGCGTTTCCCGAATGCTGGCTTCCCGGCCACCCGCTGTGGACGCTGCTCGATTCGGTGGCCTGGGGCATGCAGTTCGTCCAGCGCTATTTCGACAACGCGATGACGGCGAGCGGCGCCGAGATGCAGGCGATCCAGGCCGCGGCGCGCGAGCACGCGATCCACGTCGTCTTCGGCTATGCCGAACGCGCCGGCGGATCGCTCTATATGGGCCAGGCGATCATCGACGACGCCGGCAAGCGGCTCGCGACGCGGCGCAAGCTGCGCCCGACGCATGTCGAGCGCACCGTGTTCGGCGAGGGCGACGGCAGCGACCTCAAAGTGCACGACACCGCGATCGGCCGCCTCGGCGCCTTGAACTGCTGGGAGCACATCCAGCCGCTCGTGAAGCAGGCGATGTTCGCCCAGCACGAGCAGGTGCACGTCGCATCGTGGCCCTCGTTCTGCGTCGCCGATGCCGCCTATGCGCTCGGCGCCGCGGCCAATCTCGCGGCTTCGCAGGTGTATTCGCTCGAAGGCCAGTGCTTCACGATCGCCTCGGCCGCCGTGTTCTCGGAGAAGATGGCCGAGATGATCTGCGATACGCCGTTCAAGAAGCAGTTCCTGAGCCCGGGCGGCGGCGCGGCGATGATCTACGGCCCGGACGGGCGGCCGCTGAGCCAGCCCTTGCCGCCGACGGAGGAAGGCATCGTCTATGCCGACATCGATCTCGGCATGATCGCGCTGGCCAAGGCCTTCGCCGATCCCACCGGTCACTACAGCCGCCCCGACGTGCTGCAGCTCGCCTTCGATCCGAAACCGAAGCGCCGCGTGGTCGAGATCGAGGCAGCCCCCGTCCTTGTGCGCCCCGAGGCCGCCCCCGCCCCGGCACCGGAAAAGAGACGAGAGAGCGCGGCGGCGGAGTAGCCGGCGTCAAATCTTCTTCGTCCGCTTCTCCCAGTAGGGCTCCTTCAGCACGTTCTTCTGGATCTTGCCGATCGGAGTCTTCGGGAAGTCGGTGACGAACTTGACGAGGCGCGGGCGCTTGAAGCGTGCAAGGTGCTGCTCGCAATGCGCGGTCACCTGCGCCTCGCTGAGCGTGGCGCCGGCCTTGAGCGCGATGTAGGCCGCCGGCAACTCGCCGAACTGCTCGTCGGGGATGCCGAACACCGCGCACTCGGCGACCTCGGGCAGTGCGTAGATCACGCGCTCGATCTCCGACGGATAGACATTCTCGCCGCCGGAGATCA
>CAZUYG010000823.1:0-2132 GCA_964624265.1 uncultured Candidatus Odyssella sp. | reverse complement strand
CAGGCCGACGAGATCGAGCTGCGCGGCGAGGCGCGCGGCGAGCGCCTCGGCCTGCTTCGCCAATTCGCGCGAGATCGGGGCCGGCGCGATCGTCTCGGCCAGGATGTGCTCGCGGTGGCGGTTCTCGACCGGCACATAGGCGCGCACGACGCCGTCGAGGCCGCGCGCGACGATGACCGAGATCTCGCGGTTGAACTTCACGAATCCTTCGAGGATCGCGGGTTTGCCGCCGATCGCGTCCCACGCTTCCACCGGATTGTCGCGGTGCGCGATGATGCGCTGGCCCTTGCCGTCGTAGCCCATGCGCCGCGTCTTCAGCACGGAGGGCCGGCCGATGCGTTCCAGCGCCGGGATCAGCGCCTTGAGCGTGTCTACCTTTTCGTAGGGCGCGGTGCCGCCGCCGACGCTGCGCGCGAAATCCTTTTCGGCGACGCGATCCTGCGCCACCGCCAGCACGCGCGAGCCGGGGCGAACGGGTTTGCCGAGGCCTTCGAGGAACGACACCGCCTCGGCCGGCACGTTTTCGAATTCGAGCGTGACGACGTCGGCGACGCGCGCAAGGTGCGACAGCGCCGCCTCGTCGGTGTAGTCGGCGTGGATCGTCAGCGCCGAGACGTGCGAGGCCGGCGCGTCTTCTTCCGGCGTCAGGACGACGGTGCGATAGCCGAGTTCGGCCGCCGCCAACGCCGTCATTCGGCCGAGCTGGCCGGCGCCGAGAATGCCGATGGTCGAGCCGGGCGGAATCGTGGCCGCTGTCATCGCCGCACGCCGCGCTCAGACCGGCTTTTTCTTGACGGACGCCGTCTGCCGGGCGCGCCACGCGGCGAGCCGGCGCGCCAGCGCCGCGTCTTCGAGCGCCAGGATCGCGGCGGCCAGCAGGCCGGCATTCTTGGCGCCCGCCTTGCCGACCGCGAGCGTGCCGACCGGCACGCCGCCCGGCATCTGCGCGATCGACAGCAGCGAATCGAGCCCCTTCAGCGCCCGGCTTTCGACCGGCACGCCGAGCACCGGCAAGGTCGTGAGGGAGGCGATCATGCCCGGCAGATGGGCCGCCCCGCCCGCACCGGCGATGATGACTTTCACGCCCGCCCCCCTGGCGCCGTCGGCGAACGCGAACATGCGCTTGGGCGTGCGGTGCGCCGAGACGATGCGTGCTTCGTGGCGCACGCCGAGCTCCTTCAGCACTGCGGCGGCCTCCTGCATCGTCTCCCAGTCGGATTGGCTGCCCATCACGATCGCGACGGGCGGCGCGCGGCGAGGCATCTCGTCCCCCTGGCCGGAAAAGGGCTGCGACTATACGGCCGCGACGCGCGCCCGCAAGGCGGTAAAGTCACGCGATGATGTCGGGCAGCAGCATGCTTTCGATGTGGGTGATCTGGTCCTTGAGCATCAGCTTGCGCTTCTTCAGGCGCTGGACGCGGAGCTGGTCGAACGGGGCCTCTTCGGTCACGCGCGCGATCACGTCGTCGAGGTCGCGGTGCTCGGTGCGCAGTTCTTCCAGCTTGCGCTGCAGCATGTCGCGCTGTTCTTCGTCGAGCTTCAAGGCGCCGTTTGCTCCCCCGTTCCGCTGCGGGCCGCCCCTGTTCCGGGACGCGCGATTTCGTCCTAGAAGATAGCGTCTCGCCCCCCTGCCCGTCACCCCTCATGGATTTTCCGCAGCACGCATTCTGGGATTTTTCCGTGGCGCTCTACGCCAAGCCCGGCGTGGCGCCCGCCTGCCTCGATCTGCAGGAGCGGCACGGCCTCGACGTGAACGTGCTGCTGTTCTGCCTGTGGCTCGGCCAAAGCGGCCGCGGGCCGGTGCCCGGCGAAGCGCTGGCGGCCGCGTTCGACGCGGTGGCCGGCTGGCACGACGAAGTGGTGCGCACGCTGCGGCCGCTGCGGCGGCAGCTCAAAGCCGGCTTCGAGCCGATCGATTCCGGCCTGGTGCAGACGCTGCGCGCGCGGCTTCAGAAAGTGGAGATCGACGCCGAGCACGTCGAACAGCTCGCGCTGGCTGCGTCGGCGGCGTCGCAGACCCCCGCACGCGCCGGCCTCGGCGCCGAAGAGCGCGCCGGGCATTCGGCTCGGCACACGGCGCGCTATTTCGCACAGTTCGGCGGCATGGCCGCCGCCGCGGATATCGACAGCCT
>CAZUYG010000822.1:0-2140 GCA_964624265.1 uncultured Candidatus Odyssella sp. | reverse complement strand
AGCTGCGCCGGGCCGATTCGCCGAGCGACTCGATGAAGCTCTCCGGTACCAGATCGCGCAGTATCTGGGCACCCTGCTTGACCAAGGGAAGGGCCCGCGCCTCCTTGACCCAGCTCGGATGCTGATTCTCCGGCACCAGCCAGGAGAAGATCAGCCATGCAAGGCTGACAAGGACGGCGCCGCGCACCAGCCCGAAGACCAGGCCCAGGGTGCGGTCCAGGGCCGAAAGGCCGGACTTGTGCACCCCCGTGGCCAGCGCCTTGGCGATCAGCGACAGTACGACCAGGGCCAGCAGGAAGACCACCACGCCGGAACCGACGTCGGCGATGACCTGGACCGAGATGGCGTCGCGGGCATAGGGCTGTACATAGGGGAAGGCATAGAGCGCGATCAGGTCGTCGTCGATGCGCCAGACGCCGACGTCGCGGCCGCTGGTGCCGGGGCCGAACCCGCGGCAGGGCCGCCCGGGCGCCTCGCCCCGGCGCGCGCGGCACGTCATGACCACGGTTCCGTCGCCGCGGAATTCGAACCGGAAGTGGGCGGTGACGCCGGCGCGGACGCTCGGGCGCCTGAAGACCAGCGCCTTGCCGGTCACGCGCTCCCCGAGCGCGGGTTTCTTCAGCTGATTGGCGTCGTTCGTCGCGAAAGGCGGGGCCAGCGGTTTGCAATTGCGCTGCTCGGGCTGGGCGAGCGCGGGGGGCGCGGCCGACGCGAACGCGGCGACGGCCAGGCATCCGAGATTTCTTCGCGCGCGGGTCCTGGCGGCTCTTCGCCGCCGGCCGGTGGCGGGCGCACGATCGGCATTGGCCATGACTGCCTCCTTTCTATTGCTCCTTTTTCGTGCCGTCCTGGATCGCCTTGCGGCCCTTCTCGAACCATTCCTCGGGGTTCTGGCGCTTCAAGATATCGGCGCCCTGGTCGAGATAGGGCTTGGTCTTCGCCTCCAGCACCCAGGGCGGCAGGTTGTCGGACTTGAAGGCGAAATTCAGCAGCAGGTAGGCGAGCGAGACGAGCAGCGCGCCGCGCGCGAGGCCGAAGACGAGGCCGAGCAGCCCGTCGACGAAGCCGAAGGTGCCGCTCGGCAGCCGGCGCGTCAGCGCGTGGGTGATGAGGCCGCACAGCACGAGCACGACGAGGAAGATGACGATGCCGCTGCCGATGTCGGCGATCGTCTGCGACTTCACGATGTTGCGGACCGGCTCGCGCACATAGGGCAGCGCCATGAAGGTGACGATCGCGGCGATGATCCAGCCGGCGAGCGAAAGCAGCTCCTTGACGAAGCCGCGCGCCATCGCGAGCAGGCCGGACATCGCGAGCAGGCCGAGTACGGCGAAATCGAACCAGTTCATCGCGCGCCCTTGCCGGTCCGGGCCGCGGCCGGGCGGGGGGCACGGGCCTCGCCGGTTTCGAACAGCGCCACGAGCTCGCCGAGCTGCGAAATCTCGCGCCGCGCGATATCGGTTTCGCCGCGCTCGCGCCGCTGGCGCCGGCGCGGCATGATCGCCGTGCCGAAACCGAGCTTGGCGGCTTCTTTCAGCCGGCTTTCCATCTGACTCACGGGGCGCACCTCTCCGGACAGTCCGATCTCGCCGAAAATAACCGTCTGCCCCGGAACGGCGCAATCGTTGAGGCTCGATAGCAGCGCCGCGGCCACGGCGAGGTCGGCCGCCGGCTCCTGCACTTTGAGGCCGCCGGCCACGTTGAGATACACGTCGCGGCCCGCCAGCGGAACGCCGCAGCGCGCCTCGAGCACCGCCAGCACCATGTGCAGGCGCGCGGCGTCCCAGCCGATCACGGCGCGGCGCGGGGTGCCGAACGCGGTCGGCGCCACCAGCGCCTGGATTTCGACGAGCAGCGGCCGCGTTCCCTCCATGCCCGCGAATACGGCCGCGCCGCTGACGGCGTTCCCCTCGCGGTCGCCGAGGAACAGCGCCGAGGGATTCGACACCTCGACCAGCCCGCGGTCGGTCATCTCGAACACGCCGATCTCGTCGGTCGGGCCGAAGCGGTTCTTCACCGCGCGCAGGATGCGGAAATGGTGGCCGCGCTCGCCCTCGAAATAGAGCACGGTATCGACCATGTGCTCGAGCACGCGCGGCCCGGCGATCGTGCCTTCCTTGGTGACGTGGCCGACGAGGAG
>CAZUYG010000821.1:0-2141 GCA_964624265.1 uncultured Candidatus Odyssella sp. | reverse complement strand
GGCTTCGGCCAGGAGACGCTCGGCTTCCGCATTGGAGATTTTGCCTATTCCACGGATACAATTGGGTTTTCCGACGAGTCTTCAGGGTTTCTCGAGGGCTTGCGGCTATGGGTCGTGGATTGCGTCGGGGTCAGACGCCATCCGACGCACGCGTGGTGGGATCTGACGTTGTCGTGGATCGAGAGGTTCAGGCCGGCGCGCGCCGTGCTGACGCATATGGGGGCGAGTTTGGACTACGAAACCACGAGAAGTCGCTGTCCGCCCGGCGTCGAGCCGGGCTATGATGGCTTGGTCATCGAGCTATAGAGAGCGGCTGAACAGCAATGAGCGCCGGAACCGCAGAACCGTCCTTTATATTCCATAATATACATTATGCGATAAAGCATTGCAGCCGCGCGACGCGCTGGATTGTGATTGCGGGCCTCCTTCCGCTCACAACTCTCCCCGCGGCCGCGCAGCAGAACCGCGCCGAACCGATCCGTGTCGCCGTCGCGGAAGTGCGGGCCGAGGAAGCCAAAGGCCGCCCGCTGCTTCAGCGGATGCAGCAGCTCGCGCTCCAGAACGAAGCCAAGAAAAAGGATTACGACGCCACCGATGCGCAGCTCAAAGCGCTGCAGCCCAGGCTCGACCGCTACAACGCGAATCTTGGCAAATACGACGGTCAGCTCGCCGACTACTCGAAACGCGTCGACGCCTACAACGCCAAGTGCGGCGGCTCGACGCCTCTGCCCCAGGATCAGTACCGCGCCTGCCTGGCCGAGAAAGGCGAACTGGCCGGACGCAAGATCGAGCTCGATTCCGCGAAAGGCGCGCTCGAAACCGAGCGCGCGGCCATCGAGGCGGAAATCAAGAGCAAGACCGATCGCCTCGGCGCGATCTCGCGCGAGATGACCGCGAACCTGCGGACATGGGAAGCGACGCAGAAGGACTACAAGGCGGTTTTCGACCGCATCGAGGCCGTCAAGAAGCGCCTCATCGAATTGTGCGCCGCCGGCGACCAGGCCCGCGATCCGTTTGCGGTGCGCCTCTGCGTCGGCGCCGGATGGGACGGTCAGCGCAAGGATTTTTCGGGTCTCACCGACCTCCCGCCGGTGCAGTGACGCCGCCGCCCGGCGCGAAGACGCTATCCCGGACGGCGCATCAGCCACGCCTGGACCCGCGTCCGGACATGCGCCGGCCGAAACGGCTTGGTCAGATAATCGGTTACGCCCGCCGCAAAGCCGGCCGCCGTGTCCTCGGCGCCGCTCCGCCCCGTGATCAGCACCACGGGAACATCGCGTAGCTTCGGATCGGGATCGCAGCGCAAGGCCCGGGTCACGTCCGTTCCTTCGGCGCCGGGCATCTGCCAATCCAGCAGGATGAGCGCCGGATGCTCGCTGCGGGCGATCCGCAGCGCCGCGGCGCCGTCATGCGCGGTCACGATCCGGTATCCGTCCGGCTCGAGCGACTGAGTCAGAAGCTGCACGATCTCCGGATCGTCGTCGGCGATGAGGATCGTCGTCGGTGCGATCGTCGCGGCCGGCTTCGGCGCCGCCGCCGGGCCCGCCGGATGCGGGCCGCGCGCCGCGAAATGCAGCTCCTGGCCTTCGGCGGCCGCGAAAATCTCGAGAGCGCTGCCGGCCGCCCCGGCCCGCCGGCGGCACATCTCCAGCACGCGATCGACCGCGGCGTCGTCGCGCATCGGATCGTGGTGCGTCAGCGCCAGGCGGCGAGCACGGGCCGCAATCGCGTAATCGACCGCCCATTCGGCCGGCGTGTGTCCCCATCCCGCCTTCTGCGGATATTCGCCGATCGTATACTGCGAATCGTGAATGACGAGATCGGCGCCGGCGAGAAAATCGATGTGCCGCCGATCCTCGTCGTGCCGCGGCGGCGCGCCCTCGCCGCTCGCGGCCGGGTCCGGCGCGTGCGGTTCGTGATCCACGGAATAGACGACCGCGGCACCGCCGGATTCGAGCCGATAGCCCAGCGTCAGCGCCGGGTGATTGAGATAGCGGGCCGTCACGCGCACGCCGCCGATCGCGAATTCGCCCTCGCCGAGATCGTGAAACCGGACCGTGGCGCCGAGCTGCGCGAGCGTCACCGGAAAATAGTTGTATTCCATCTGGCCGGCCAGCGTTTGCTCGAGCTGGCGTCCAAGC
>CAZUYG010000820.1:0-2147 GCA_964624265.1 uncultured Candidatus Odyssella sp. | reverse complement strand
TGGCTGACTCGGATTTCGCCGAGGCTGTGCGCGTCCGCGAGATCCGCGACGGCGTCCATCTGCGCCGCGCTGGCGTCGCCGGGCGGCGCGCCTTCGGGCTTCAGCGACAGCGTCACGATCGCATAGCCGGTCTCGCGATGCGGGGCCACGTTCGCCTTGAGCCAGCGCGCGAAGCCGGGCTCGGCGAAGCGCAGCGCGTCGATCTCCGGCACGCGCTCGGGCTGCGGCGCATAGGACGGCGGCGCGAAATGCGCGGCGATGCCGGCGATCGTCTCGATCGGCAGATCGAGCGCGCCGCCGCGGATCTCGGCCCACTCTTCCTCGACACGGCGCGTGATTTCCTCGACGCCGGCTTCGTGCACCAGGATCTTGATGCGCGACTTGAACATGTTGTCGCGCCGACCGTACTCGTTGTAGACGCGCAGAATCGCCTCGAGATACGAGAGCAGGTGCCGCTTCGGCAGAAATTCGCGGATCGTCTTGCCGATCATCGGCGTGCGGCCGAGCCCGCCGCCGACAATGACCTCGAAGCCCGCCTCACCGGCTTCGTTGCGGTGCATGCGGAGGCCAATATCGTGCACCTTCACCGCCGCGCGGTCGTTCGGCGCGCCGGTGACGGCGATCTTGAACTTCCTCGGCAGGAACGAGAATTCGGGGTGCAGGCTCGACCATTGCCGCACGATTTCCGCCCAGATGCGCGGGTCCTCGATCTCGTCCTGCGCCACGCCGGCGAAATGATCGGCGGTGACGTTGCGGATGCAGTTGCCGCTCGTCTGAAGCGCGTGCATCTCGACGGAGGCGAGATCGGCGAGGATGTCGGCCGCCTCGTCGAGCTTGATCCAGTTGAACTGGATGTTCTGCCGCGTCGTGAAATGGCCGAAGCCGCGGTCGTAGCGCCGCGCGATGTGCGCGAGCATGCGGAGCTGCTTCGACGAAAGCGTGCCGTAGGGAATGGCGACGCGCAGCATGTAGGCGTGGAGCTGAAGATAGAGCCCGTTCTGCAGGCGCAGCGGACGAAACTCTTCTTCCGTCAGCTCGCCGGCGAGGCGGCGGCGCACCTGATCGCGGAATTGCGCGACGCGCTCGGCGACGAACGTGCGGTCGTAGTCATCGTAGCGATACATGGGCGCGCTCAGGGATAGGCGAGGCCGACGGCGGCGGCCACCGCGTCGGCCACCGGGCCACTCGGGCCGGCGGCGCGGATCTGTTCGCGGAGAGTCGCGGCGCGCGGTTTTCCTTCGGATTCGACGGCGGCGATGAGGTAGGGGCCGACGACGATGGCCGCCTCGGCATCGCGCTGGCCGCGCGCGAGCAGCGCCGCGGCGGCCTTTTCCTCGCGGGCGACGACGCTGCGCCCGATCTCGCTCGTCCAGGTGCCGGCGGCAGTGAGATAGACGACTGCGCCGTCGGTGAGCCGGTTGGCGGTGAGGATCTGCAAGGCGGGGGCGGTCTTGCTCATGCGGCGTGCTCCAGGGGCTGGCCGGCAAGATCGCGGTTCGCGAGCGCCGCGACTTTGCCGATGATGATGAGGGCGGGGCTTTCGCCGGCGTGGCGGCGCGCGAGCGCAGGCAGCTCGGCAAGCGTGCCGAGCGAAAGGCTCTGATCGCGCCGCGTGCCGCGCGCGACGATTGCGGCCGGCGTGGAGGGTGCGAGGCCCTCCGCCATGAGGCGCGCGGACACCTCCGCCGCCGCGGAAAGACCCATGTAAACCGCGATCGTGCGGTCTTCGCGGGCGAGGCCCGTCCAGTCGGCGAGCGGCGCGCCGTCGCGGCCATGCGCGGTGACGAGCGTGACCGAACGCGCATGGTCGCGATGCGTCAGGTCGGCGACCGCCAGCAGGTGGGCCGCGTTGACGATCACGTGCGGCACGTGCTCCTGCGCGGCGCTTCCGTCGGACGTGACGGTGCAGTCCGACAGCAGGATGAACCCGCGGCTGGTCTCGAGGAAGTCGGAAACCCGCTGGCCGCTGAGAATGTCGATCGTTCCCTCGACCGTGGCATCCCCGAGGATGCAGCGCAGCCGCGCCTGATCGAAGGTCCCCGGCTGGAACGACGCGTGGTCGTCGATGTCCGAGGCGTCGGGGATGACGATGCGCACCGCGGAGCGGCGCAGCGCGAGGAAGTCCATGGGCGGCTCGCTCGAGTCGA
>CAZUYG010000819.1:0-2154 GCA_964624265.1 uncultured Candidatus Odyssella sp. | reverse complement strand
CTGCAGGTTGGTGAGGATCGCGGCGAGATCGCCGGCGCGGGCGATGACCGGGCCGGAGCTCGCGCGGAAGCCCACGCCCAGCTCGCGCGCGACGATCTGCGCCAGCGTCGTCTTGCCGAGGCCGGGCGGGCCGTGCAGCAGCACGTGATCGAGCGCCTCGCCGCGCGATTTCGCGGCGGCGATGAAGACGGCGAGGTTTTCCTTCGTCTGCTTCTGGCCCACGAACTCGGCGAGATGCTGCGGCCGCAGCGCCGCGTCCTGATCGTCGGCGCGCCGCTCGCGCGTGACGACCCTGTCTGTCTCCGCGGGCTCCGGCCTGGCCATTTACGACGCGAGCTCCTTCAGCGCCGCGATGATCAGCGCGTCGACCGGCGCCTCGCCGCCGAGCTTCTGCACCGCGCGGTTGACGGCGCCGAACGCCTCGCCCTGCGAATACTGGAGGTTCACCAGCGCGGAGACGGCCTGCTCGGCCGTGCGCGTGGCGGGGGCGGGGCCGGAGCTGGGCCGCGCCTCCTTGCCGGCGCCGAGCGCGAGATTGCCGGCCTTGTCGCGCAGCTCGGTGACGATGCGCGTCGCGAGCTTCGGGCCGACGCCGTCGGCGCGCGTCAGCACGGCCTTGTCCTGCGCGGCCACGGCCAGCGTCAGGTCCTCGGGCGCCAGCGCGGAGAGAATCGCCATCGCGGTGCGCGCGCCGACGCCCTGCACGGTCGTGAGCAGGCGGAACCAGTCGCGCTCGCCGGCATCGGCGAAGCCGTAGAGGTGGATGTGATCCTCGCGCACATGCGTTTCGATCAGCAGCCTGGCGCTGCCGCCCGGCTCGGGCAGGCGCGCCAGCGTGCGGCCCGAGGCGAACACGAGATAGCCGACGCCGTTGACGTCGATCACGGCGTGATCGGTCCCGGCGGAATCCACGCGGCCGGCGAGCGCGGCGATCATGACGGCGCCCCGCGCCTGACCGGCGCTCCGGCGCGGCGTGTGCTCTCCACGGCCCAGAGGCGCCGCGTACCGGCATGATGCGCGTGGCAGATGGCGACCGCGAGCGCGTCGGCGGCATCCGGCGCGAGATCGCCGCATGCCGGCAGCAGCAGGCGCACCATGTGCATCACCTGGCCCTTTTCGGCATGGCCCGCGCCGACCAGCGACTTCTTCACGAGATTCGCCGCGTATTCGGCGACGGCAACGCCGCGCATCGCGGGCACCAGCATCGCGACCCCGCGCGCCTGACCGAGCTTCAGCGTGCTGCCCGGATTCTTGTTGACGAAAATCTCCTCGACCGCGGCCGCATCGGGGGCGTGGGCCTCGAAGATTTCCTCGACGCCGCGGAAGATCTGCGTCAGGCGCCGCGCCGTCGTCGCCGCCTGTTCGGTGGCGATCACGCCATGCGCCACGTGCCGAAGGCGATTGCCTTCCGATTCCACGATGCCCCAGCCCGTGCGCCGCAATCCCGGATCCAGCCCGACGATGCGCATCCGCTCAGCCATGGGCGCCCGCGGCCATCAGGCAGCCAGTTTCTGCATCAGATCTTCGGCGATCTCGTAATTGGCATAGACGTTCTGCACGTCGTCGTTGTCCTCGATCGCCTCGACGAGCTTGAACAGGTCGCGCGCCGCGGCCTCGTCGGCCACCGGCACGGTGCTGTTCGGCTTCCAGCCGAGTTTCGCGCTTTCGGCCGCGCCGAATTTCGCTTCGAGCGCGTCGCGCACCGTCGCGAGGTCGTCGGGCGCGCAGGTGATCTCGTGGCGCGCGGCGTCGGAGACGACGTCCTGCGCGCCGGCTTCGAGCGCGGCCTCGAACATCGCGTCGGCGCTCGCCGCCGCGGCGGGATAGATCACCGTGCCGACGCGGCTGAACAGGAACGCGACGCTGTTGAGCTCGCCGAGCTTGCCGCCGTTCTTGCCGAAGATCGTGCGGACGTCGGTGGCGGTGCGGTTGCGGTTGTCGGTCAGCGCCTCGACGATCAGCGCGACGCCGCCGGGCGCCAGGCCCTCGTAGCGCACCTCCTCGTAAGTGACGCCTTCCTCCTGTCCGCTGCCGCGGCGGATCGCGCGCTCGATGTTGTCCTTCGGCATGTTCACCGCGCGCGCGGCAATGATCGCGGCGCGCAGGCGCGGATTGGAGTCGGGGTCGGGGCTTTGCCGCGCCGAAACCATCATT
>CAZUYG010000818.1:0-2154 GCA_964624265.1 uncultured Candidatus Odyssella sp. | reverse complement strand
GTTGCCAGCGCCGGCCCGCCGCGCCCGGCCTTGGCCATCTTGTTGCCTTCGAGCGCCGTGGCCAGCGAGGCGCTCTCGCCCGGGGCGTTCAGCAGGATGGCCGTCGTCGAGCCGCCATACATGCCGCCGTAGTAGATGCCGGCGAACATGATGATCGATCCGGCGGGATCGAACTTGTAGGTGATCGGCAGCAGCAGCGCGACCGTCAGCGCCGGGCCGATGCCGGGCAGCACGCCGACGATGGTGCCGAGCAGCACGCCGACCATCGCGAAGACGAGATTGAGCGGCTGGACCGCGACGGAAAATCCCTGTGCGAGCGCGGCGAGCGAATCCCACATCGCGTCACCCGGTCGAGGGGGCGCGCAACGCGCGCACCAGCAAATGGAGCGCCCGCTGCACGAGCTTTTCGAGCGGGCCCTCGGGCAAGGCGAGCGTCAGCGCACGCGTGAACACCGCATAGACGAGCAGCGCAAGCACGATCCCAATGACGACATCGGCCACCGGCGCGCGCCGCCCGAAAGCCCACGCCGTGCCCGCGAACAGTGCCGTGCAGGCAAGGATGAAGCCGCCGCCAAGCGACATCAGCGCAATCAGCGCCGCGAGCGCGGCCACGATGACGACGACGGCCGCCGCGTCGATGCCGCCTTCATCAGCGTCCGCGCCCGGGCGGGGGCGCCATGCCGCGAAGATCGTTGCAAGCCCGAGCAGCGCCAGGCCGCCGGCGACCATGATCGGCGCGACACCGGGACCGACGCCGTAGATGGAGCCGGGCGCGAGCCCCCGGGCATCGTTGAAAATCACCGCGGCCAGTGCCAGCAGCACGAGACCGATGCCGAGCTCGTAAAACTGGATCCGGCCGCGTCTGCGCCGGATCATGCCTTGCGGCCCAGCCACGCGGCGGCGCCGCGCGCTATTTGGCGAGGCCGATGGATTTCAGGATGTCACCCACGCGCGCCTGCTCCTCCTTGAGGAACGTGGCGAACGCATCGCCGGCGAGATAGGCGTCGTCCCATCCCTTCTGCTTCAGCGCGGCGGCCCAGGCCGGCGATTTCGCCATCTTCTCGACTGCGGCGAGCAGAGCGGCCTTCTTGTCGGCCGGCAACTCCGGACCAGCCATGACCGAGCGCCAGTTTGCGATCACGAGATCGATGCCCTGTTCCTTCAGCGTCGGCGCATCCACGCCCGCTAGCCGGTTCGGCGACGTCACGCCGACGAGGCGGAGCTTGCCGGCCTTGATCTGCCCCTCGAATTCGCCGTAGCCGGAAATGCCGGCCGTCACTTTCGCGCCGAGCAGCGCAGCGAGCGCCTCGCCACCGCCCGAGAACGCGATGTAATTGATCTTCGACGCATCGGCGCCGGCCGCGCGCGCGAACAGCGCCGCCGCGATGTGGTCGACGCCGCCGGCCGATCCGCCGGCCCAGGTGACTTTGCCGGGATTCTCCTTCACCGCCGCCGCCAGCGCCTTTGCGTCTTTGATCGGCGAACTGGCGGGAACGACGATGGCGAGATACTCGCCGGTCAGGCGCGCAATCGGCGTCACCTTGTCGAGCGTCACCGGCGCCTTGTTGGTGATGATCGCGCCGACCATGACGAGGCCGTTGACCATCAGCTGATTGCCGTCGCCCTTGGCGCCGTTGATGAGCTGCGCCAGCCCCACCGTGCCGCCCGCGCCGGGCACATTGAACACCTGCACGCTCTTCGCTGCGCCGCTCGCCACCATCGCCGCCTGCATCGCGCGCGCGGTCTGATCCCACCCGCCGCCTGGCGCCGCCGGGGCCATGATCCTGAGCTCCAGTTGCGCAGCGGCCGGCGCACATGCGGCGAACATCAGCGCCGCAGCGCCGGCCAAGCGAAGCATCGAGTCCCGCATGGGGCGTTCTCCCTGAGATTGGTCTTGTCTGACGAAAACCTATCAGATCGTCGCAAGTGCGGCGAGAACGGTGCGCCCCCCGCCTCTCTTACCGCCCCACCTGCGCCAGCAGCGAGCGCGCGGCGGCGTCGAGGATCGCGTCGGCGTCGATACCATGGACGCGGTAGAGGTCCGGAATGTCGGCGGACTGGCCGAATTTCTCGACGCCCAACGCGTGCGTGCGGTGGCCGTGAACGGCGCCGAGCCAGGAGAGCGTCGCCGGATGGTCGTCGACGACGCTGATC
>CAZUYG010000817.1:0-2157 GCA_964624265.1 uncultured Candidatus Odyssella sp. | reverse complement strand
AGAGCTGGTTGCCGATCGTGTAGGCCGGGTTCAGCGCGGTCATCGGCTCCTGGAAGATCATGGAGAGCTTCGCGCCGCGAAGCGCGTTCGTCCGGGCAGGCGATGCCGCCGCCAGATCGACGCCGTCGAACACGAGCCGGCGCGCGCGGCGCCTGGCGTTGCGCGGCAGCAGGCCCATCAGCGCCAGCGCCGTCATCGACTTGCCGCATCCGGATTCGCCGACCACGCAAAGCGTTTCGCCGCGCGCCACCTCGAAGGAGACATCGCGCACCGCATGCAGCGTTCCGGCCGGCACGGCAAGGTCGACGGTGAGACCTTCGACGGACAGGAGCGCGCTCATGCCCGGCCCTCGGGTGCTGCGACATCGCGGATGCCGTCGCCCACCAGGTTGATCGCCAGCACGAGCAGGCCCAGCGCCGTGCCGGGAATTGCGATCATCCAGAAGCTGAAGAACATGTAGGCCTTCGCTTCGGAGACCATCAGGCCCCAGCTCGGCAGCGGCGGCTGGACGCCGAGGCCGAGGAAGGAGAGTGCCGCTTCGAGCAGGATGGCGCTTGCCATCTCGAGGGTCGCGACGACGACAAGCTGCGGCAGGATGTTGGGCAGCACCTCGCCCAGAAGGACGCGGAACGTGGAAGCCCCGGTCGCCTTTGCCGCTGCAACATAATCCTGCGCGCGCGCCTGCTGCGTGGCCGCGCGCATCACGACGGCGAAGCGGTCCCACTTGAGAAGGCCCAGAACGGCGATGACCACCACCAGCGAACCGCCGACGAGCGCGACGACCGCCAGCGCCACGAGCACGACCGGCATGGCGAGGCGCGCGGTCACCACGAAGCTTACGACCATGTCGGTGCGGCCGCCGAAATAGCCTGCCGCCAGTCCCATCGCCGTGCCGATGAGGCCGGAGACCACCATCACGGACAGCCCGATCAGCAATGAAACGCGCGCGCCGTAGATCGTGCGCGAGAGATAGTCGCGGCCGAGATTGTCGGTGCCCAGAGGATGCAGCCAGTCGCCGCGCGGATGCCAGACCGGCGGAACGAGGCGCGCCGACAGGTCCTGGAAATAGGGATCGTGCGGCGAGAGCAGGGGGGCGAAGATCGCGCACACGAGCGCGGCCGCGAGCAGCACGAGTCCGGTCATCAGACCTGCATGGCCGAGAATGCGGCTGCGCAGCACCGACGAGCGCGAGGGAAGCGCTGCGTCCATCTCAGGCGACCCGCAGGCGCGGATCGAGCCACGCGTTGACCAGATCGGCGGCGAGCGTCAGGAAGATGTAGACGACCGAAAGCAGCAGCACGACGGCCTGCGTGGTCGGGAAGTCCTTGTAGGTGATGCTCTGGTAGGCAAGGTAGCCGAGACCGTCGAGCGCGAAGATCGTCTCGACGACGATCGAGCCGCCGAGAAGGAAACCGAGCTGGACGGCGGCAAGCGCCACGACCGGGATGAGCGCGTTTCGCAGCGCATGCTTGAACACGACGCTTGCCGGCGAAAGGCCGCTGGCGCGCGCCGTGCGCACGTAGTCGGCGGCCAGCGTCTCGATCATGCCCGCGCGCACCAGCCGCATGAAGGCAGGCGCCACGTAGTATCCCAGCGCGAGCGTGGGCATCACGAAATGCTGCCATGTGCCCGTGCCCGAGACGGGCAGCCAGCGCAGCGTGATGGAAAAAAGCAGGATCAGGCACAGCGCGAAGAAGAAATTCGGCAGCGCCTGTCCCAGCACGGCCAGTGCCAGACACAGCCGGTCGATCCACGTGTTCGGATGGAGTGCCGCAAGGATGCCAAGCGGCAGCGACACCGCCAGCGCGAACAGGATCGAGGCAAGGCCGAGGACCAGCGTCACGGGCAGCTTGTCGGCGACAAGCCCTATCACCTCGGTCTTGAAATAGAGGGACGTGCCGAAATCGCCCCTCAGCGTGTTCGACAGCCATTCGGCGTACTGGACGACGAGCGGCCGATCGAGACCGTATGCCTTGCGCACGAAGGCGATATCCTCGGCCCGCGCACCCTCGCCGGCGATGGCCGTGGCCACGTCGCCGGAAAGGCGCAGCAGGATGAAGCTCGCCGCCGACACGGCCAGCGCCACGGCGAGCGCAAGCGCGATCCGTCGGACGGCGAACCCCAGCATCGGCCGATGCGCCTTACTTCCAGCGCGTC
>CAZUYG010000816.1:0-2158 GCA_964624265.1 uncultured Candidatus Odyssella sp. | reverse complement strand
AGATTGTTCTCGCTGGCGATCGCCTGCAGCAGATCGTCGGGCAGCCAGCGCTCGAGCGGGCACACGGCGGCCGGGTTGCCGCCGAAGGTTTTGTTCGTGAACGCGTCGACCTGAACGAGGCGGATGCGCATGGCCGGCCTCAGCGTTCGCGCGGATGAATGAAACAGGCGTCGTGCCGCGTCATGCCGATATGCGGGTAGTAGTCGGCGGCGGCAGGGGCGGCGAGCAGGATGAGCATGGTGTCACGGCCGGCCGCATCCCGGGTGCGCTCGATGAGCTGCTTGCCGATGCCGCCGCGCTGATACGCGCGGTCGACGGCGAGATCGGAGAGGTAGCAGCAGAAGCCGAAATCCGCGATCGCGCGCGAGACGCCGATCAGGCGGTCTCCGTCGCGGGCGGTGACGATGATGTCGGCGTTGCGCAGCATGGTCTCGATGCGCTTGCGCTCGGCGACCGGGCGGCGCGGGGCTAGGCCGGAGGATTCGAGCACGGCGATGAACGCCTCGGCCGAAAGATCCGGTTCGAGCGCGTAGCGGACATTGTCCGTAATCGCGGGGGCGATTGTCATAGTATATTACGGCAGCCAGAACGGCTTCCGGGCTTCCTTGTGTGCATCGGCACCGCTGACGCCGATGTCCTTCAGCATGCGCTCGTCGAGCGCGCCGAGGGCATGGCGCTGCTCGTTGCGCTCCTGCCAAACAACGATCAAATTCAGCATCTTAACGATGAAACGGCGGACTTTCTCGACGGCCCGGAACGGCTTAGCTGCGGCACTGCCGGCGGTGAGAAGCTTTGTATTGATTGTATGGGCCATGGGGTGATCTCCTTGGGGTTTGTATCGCCCCCGCGATGATTGTTCTAATAGTATTGACATTCGTAGGGTGTCAATATAAACATTGTCCCATGACAGACTGGATCCCAACGCTCGAACGCCGCAAGCGCGAGATCTATCTCGAGCTGGCCGAGAAAATGGCGGCCGCGATCCGCAGCGGCGAACTCAAGCCGGGCGAACAGCTGCCCACGCAGCGGGACATGGCCGACAAGCTCGGCATCACGGTCGGCACCGTGGGCCGCGCCTACATGCTCGTCGAGCAGCAAGGCCTCATCTCCGGCGAAGTCGGGCGCGGCAGTTTCGTGCGCGGCCCCGCGGCCGCGATCCGCAGCCCCAAGCTCGATGCGGCGGCCGAGAGCGTCATCGACCTCAGCGTCAACGCGTCGCTCACCGCGTTCCACGGCGAAGCGCTGTCGAAGACTCTCGCCGAGCTGTCGCGCGCCGACGGACTCGAACTGCTGCTGCGCTACATGACACCACCGTGGCAGGCCGCGTATCGCGCCTCCGCGGCGGAGTGGCTCGCGCAGCTCGGCCTGCCGATCGATCCCGAACGGGTCGTGCTCACCAACGGCGCGCAGCAGGGCATCGCGTCCGCGTTCGCGGCGCTGCTCGCGCCGGGCGAGGCGGCATTGTCCGAGACGCTCACCTACACCGGCATCATCGACGACGCGAACCGCTCGGGCCATGTGCTGAAGGGCGTGGCCACGGATCGCGAAGGGATGCGGCCCGATGCGCTCGACCGCGCGGCGGTCGAAACCGGCGCGCGCGTCGTGTTCGTGCAGCCGACGATCCACAACCCGGTTTGCGCGACGATGGGCGAGCAGCGCCGGCGCGACATCGCCGCGGTCGCGCGGCGGCGAAACCTGCTCATCGTCGAGGACGACGTCTACGGCCTGTTGCCGGACCGGCGGCCGCCGCCGATCGCGTCGCTGGCGCCGGAGCGCACCGTCTACATCACGAGCGCATCGAAGGCGATGGCGCCGGGTCTGCGCGTCGGCTGGATCTTCGCGCCCGAAGCGCTGGTCCGGAAGCTCGACGAGGCGCGCTATTCTATGACCGGCTCGCTGCCCTCGCTGCCGCACGAAGTGGCGCGCCGCTGGATCGCCGACGGAACCGCGGCCGAGATCATGCGCCGCCTGCGCCGCGAGATGGGCACGCGCCAGGCCATGGCGAAGCGGCGCCTTGCCGGCTTCCCGCTCGATTCCGACCCGGCCGCGTTCCACGTTTTCCTGCACCTTGCCGATCCGTGGCGGCGCGAGGATTTCGTGCAGGCCGCGCTGGCGCAGGGCGTGCGCATCTCCTCGGCGAGCGCATTCGTGATCGGCC
>CAZUYG010000815.1:0-2160 GCA_964624265.1 uncultured Candidatus Odyssella sp. | reverse complement strand
ATGAAGCGCCGCCTCCAGCGCGCCAACAAGGCGAACGCGCGTGCCGCCGTGATCCTCGGCGACAACGAGCTGGCCAAGGGCGTCGCGGCGGTGAAGGATCTCGACAAGGGCGAGCAGACGGAAATTGCGCTCGCCGCGCTCGCCGAAACGCTCGCCGAATGAACGCTGCGGCCCCCCAGTTCCTCGCCGCTGCCGAAGGTGTGCCGGATTTCCACGCCATCGGGCTCGATCATCGTTCCTCGGGCGCGCGGCTGCGCGATCTCGTCTTCGTCGAGACGGCCAACCTTCCCGTGATGCTAGGCTGGCTGCGGGAAGCGGGGCTGCGCGAGGCCGTTCTGCTGTCCACCTGCGATCGCGTCGAAGTAATCGTGCGCCACGCTTCGGCCGCATCGGCACGGGCCGCGTTCGCCGCCGCGCTCGCGCGCAATGGCCGCGTATCTGCTGCTGAAATCGAGGCCGAGCTTCAGGTGCGTTCCGGCGCCGATGCGGTACGCCGTCTGTTCGCGATCGCCGCCTCGCTCGAAAGCCAGATGGTCGGCGAGCCGCAGGTGCTGGGGCAGGTGAAAGAGGCGCATGCCGCCGCAGCCGCTGCCGGGTCTACCGGACCCGAGCTCGATTCGCTGTTTGCCGCCGCCTACGCCGCAGCCAAGCGCGCCCGTAGCGAAACCGGGATCGCCGAACGGCCGGTGACAATGGCGGCGGCGGCGCTGCGCGTGGCACGCGACATTCACGGCGACATCGGCCGCGTCGCGGCACTGCTGATCGGCGACGGGGAGATGGGCGAGCTGCTGATCCGCCATTTCACCGGCGCGGGGTTGAAGCGGGTTGCGGTGACCGCCCCGCTGCCGGCCCGCGCCGAGCAGCTTGCGCGCTCGCTCGATTGCCATCTCGAAGACTACGACAAACTCGAAGAGGCGCTGGCCCGCGCCGACATCGTCGTTTCGGCGTGCAGCAGCCGGCGCCTCATCGTCACGGCCGATCTCGCGCGCGCGGCGCATCGCCGCCGCCGCCGAAAGCCGATGTTCCTCATCGATGCCGCCGTTCCCGGCGATCTCGATCCGGCCATCGACGAAATCGAAGGCGTGTTCCGCTATGATCTTGGCGATCTCGAGGCCGTTGCGCTCGAAGGCCAGCAAAGCCGCCGCGGCGCCGCAGACATCGCGTGGCGCATCGTCGACGACGCTGCCGCCGTGTTCCTGCGCGGGCGCGACGAGCGCAAGGCCGCGGCCGGCATCGCGGCCCTGCGCGCGAAATTCGAGGCCGAACGCACGGCCGTCCTCGCCACCGTCTCGGGCGACGGCGCCGCGGAGGCCACGCGGCTGCTCGTCAATCGCCTGCTGCATGGCCCCGCGGTGAAGCTCCGCGAACTGGCCGCCGACGATCCTGCCGCGCGCGAACAGGCCGAGCACCTCGTCGCCGCCTTGTTCGCGCTCGACCTCACTCCCACCTCCCGGAAGAAATGAACCTCTCCGCCACCCTCGACCGCGTCCTGACGCGTTATCTGGATCTCGGCCGCGCCCTCGCCGAGGGGCCCGGCCGCGACGCGCGCCAATTCGGCCTGCTCTCCAAGGAATATTCCGATATGGGGCCGGTCGTGCAGGCGATCGAGGCGCTCAAGAAGACGCAAAAGGAGCTCGAGGACTTGGAAGCCATCATGGCCGACAAGACCGCCGACAAGGAAATGCGCGAGATGGCCGAGGCCGAACTGCACGAGCTCAAGGCGAAAATGCCGGCGCTCGAACGGCAAGTGCAGATCATGCTGCTGCCGAAAGCCGAGGCCGACGCCACGAACGCCATTCTCGAAGTCCGCGCCGGCACCGGCGGAGACGAAGCGGCGTTGTTCGCGGCCGAGCTGTTCCGCATGTATCAGCGATACGCCGCGCTGCAAGGCTGGAAGTTCGAGGTGCTCGGCGTCAACGACACCGGCCTGGGCGGCATCAAGGAAGCGCAGGCGACAATCTCGGGCCGCAACGTCTTTGCGCGCCTCAAATTCGAATCGGGCGTGCACCGCGTGCAGCGCGTGCCGGCCACCGAGGCGGGCGGGCGGATTCACACCTCCGCCGCCACCGTCGCCGTGCTGCCCGAAGCCGAAGAAGTGGACATCCAGATCAACGAGGCGGATCTGCGAATCGACGTCTATCGCTCGTCCGGCCCCGGCGG
>CAZUYG010000814.1:0-2170 GCA_964624265.1 uncultured Candidatus Odyssella sp. | reverse complement strand
ATTGCGGAGGCTGCGTCGCCAAGATCGAGCGCGCGCTCGGCCAGCACCCCGCCGTCGTCTCCGCGCGCGTCAATCTCTCCACCCGCCGCCTGGCGCTGCGCTGGAACGGCGCCGCCGAACTCGCCGAGGCGCTGGCCGCCCGCGTGAATGCGCTCGGCTTCAAATTCGTGCCCTACGATCCCGCCCGCCTCGCCGCCGGCGACAAGGCCGCGGAAAGCAGGCTGCTGCGCGCGCTCGCCGTGGCCGGCTTCGCGGCGGCGAACGTGATGCTGATGTCGGTCGCCATCTGGGCCGGCCGCGTCGAAGGCATGGAGCCGGCCACGCGCGACATGCTGCACTGGTTCTCGGCGCTGATCGCGCTGCCGGCGCTGATCTACGCCGCGCGGCCGTTCGTGCATTCCGCCTGGGGCGCGCTGAAACGCCGCTCGGTGAACATGGACGTCCCGATCGCGGTCGGCGTCGCGCTCACCGCCGGCATGAGCCTGTTCGAGACGATCAACGGCGCGGATCACGCCTATTTCGATTCGGCGGTCTCGCTCGTCTTCTTCCTGCTGCTCGGGCGCTATCTCGATCTGCGCGCGCGGGGCCAGGCGCGCTCGGCGGCCGAGCGGCTGCTCACTTTGAACGCGCGCTCGGTCACGTTGGTCGGCAAGGACGGCGCGGCGGCGAACGTTCCCGCCGAGCGCGTCTCCCCCGGCGCGCTGGTGCTCGTCGCCTCGGGCGAGCGCATCGGCGTCGACGGCACGATCGCCGAAGGCCGCTCCGAGGTCGATACCAGCCTCATCACCGGCGAATCGGTGCCGGCGGCGGTGAAGCCGGGCGATCTCGTCTATGCCGGCGCGGTCAATCTCGGTCCGGCGCTGCGCGTCGCCGCGCGCGCGGCCGGCGAGAACACGCTGCTCGCGGAGATCGTGCGGCTCATGGAAGCCGCGGAGCAGAAGAAGAGCCGCTACATCGCTCTGGCCGACCGCGTTTCCCGCCTCTACGCGCCGGTCGTGCACCTGATGGCGCTCGCCACCTTCGCCGGCTGGTGGCTGCTGATGGGCGAGACGTGGCAGCATTCGCTCGTCTACGCGATCGCCGTCCTCATCGTCACGTGCCCCTGCGCGCTCGGCCTCGCGGTTCCGGCCGTGCAGGTGATCGCCACCGGCCGCCTGATGCGGCGCGGCATCCTGCTGAAGTCCGGCACGGCGCTGGAGCGCCTCGCCACGGCCGACACGGTCGTGTTCGACAAGACCGGCACGCTGACGCTCGGCCGCCCCGCGCTCTCCGATGCAGGACAATTCGATGCGGAGACGCTGCGCCTCGCCGCCGGCATGGCGCGCAACAGCGCGCATCCGCTCGCCCGCGCGCTGGCGCAGGCGGCCCCGGAAGCGCCGGCGCTCGAAGGCACGCGCGAGATCGCCGGCTGCGGCCTCGCGCTGCAGCGTTCCGAGGGCGAAGTGCGCCTCGGCAGCCGCGCCTGGTGCGGAATCGATGACGACGGGCACGAAGCCGCGATGGAATTGTGGCTGGCGCGGCCCGGCCTGGCGCCGGTGCGCTTCGCGTTCGCCGATGCGCCGCGGCCCGACGCCGCCGAGGTGATCGCCGCGCTGAAGCGGCGCGGCTACGCGGTGAAGCTCATCTCGGGCGACCGCGCGCCGGCGGTGGCTTCCATTGCGCGGACGCTCGGCATCGAGGATTGGCACGCGCGCGTGACGCCGGCCGACAAGACGGCGTTCCTCGCCGGCCTCGCGCGCGAGGGCCGGAAGGCGCTGATGGTGGGAGACGGGCTCAACGACGCGCCGGCGCTGGCCGCCGCGCACGTTTCGATCTCGCCGTCGACTGCCGCCGACATCAGCCAGACGGCGGCCGACGCGGTCTTCCAGGGCGAGCGGCTCGGCGCCGTGCTCGAGCTGATCGGCACGGCGCGCGCCGCGCGCAGCCTGGTGCGCGAGAACATCGGCGCCGCGATCGTCTACAACATGGTGGCCGTGCCGGTCGCCGTGCTGGGCGTGCTCACGCCGTTCCTCGCGGCGATCGCGATGTCGGGCTCGTCGCTGGCGGTGGTCGGCAACGCGCTGCGCCTCGCGCGGCGGAGGTCGTCATGGACGTGATCGTCTATCTGATCCCGATCGCGATCCTGCTCGGCGGCGCGGGCCTCGCCGCGTTCTTCTGGTCGCTCCGGAAC
>CAZUYG010000813.1:0-2172 GCA_964624265.1 uncultured Candidatus Odyssella sp. | reverse complement strand
CTTGACCGTGCGGTAGTTGGTCGATTCGACGCGGCCGACGCGCGCGAGCACGTAGACGATCAGGTCTTGCGGCCCCTGCGCGTTGATCATGCCGAGCCGCACCGGCAGCATGAAGCGCGCGCTTTCGAAGCGGAACTGCAGCGGGCGCAGATAGGAGAAGCCGGTCTTCGCCTGCTCCTTGAGGTTCACCCGCGCGACGAAGAACTTCATGTTCTGCTGGATATAGGGGCGCAGCGCGCGCGCGGGGCCGGCCGGGATCTTGTAGCCGTTCTGGACGAGCCACGTCTCGAGCCCGTCGGACTGCGAGGCCGAAAGAATCACGATGTCGTATTCGCCCACCGTGTAGCGCGCCTCGACTTCGACGCCGAGCGCCTTGTCGGTCGGTGCCGAGCGGCCCACGCTCGGCCGCGGCGCGGATTCGACGCGCATGCGGTCGTAGAGGCGCCGGTCGCAGGGATTGGCGTCGTAATATTCGGCGAGGCGCGGCGCCGAATAGGCGTCGATGCGCTCGAACACCTTCTTGTCGGCGACGCGGATGTCTTCGCGCTTCAGCACCACCGGCACCGGAACGACCAGCGCGAACTCGGTCGGCGCGCCCTTGTAGTCGTTGAGCATCGTGATGGTGGTCTTGCCGCCGTCGCGGACCATCATCACCTGCGAGGCTTCGTTGAACAGCGACGAGTCGGCCTTGCCGACGAAGAAGCCGCAGAACGCGGCGGCGGGCGGCGCGAACGCGGCGGCGGAAAGCGCCGCGAGTGCCGCGGCGGCGGTGATGCGCATGATGGAGCCTCCTCAGGTTTCCTCAGGAGGCCGAGAGCAATCGGCAATTGCGGCGCATGGCGGGCACGATGGCGGCACGCTCGCGCCCGTTCGCGTGAATCAGCGGGGCGCCGTTCCCGTAATCGGCGCGCCGCGAAGGCGCCGGAGCGCGCTTTGCGCCGGCCGCGCCGCCTACATCTCCAGCAGCAGGCGCTGCGGGTCCTCGATGTTTTCCTTCACGCGCACGAGGAACGTCACGGCCTCGCGGCCGTCGATGATGCGGTGATCGTAGGAGAGCGCCAGGTACATCATCGGGCGGATCTCGACCTTGCCGTCGACCGCGACCGGGCGCGGCTGGGTCTTGTGCATGCCGAGGATGCCGGATTGCGGCGGGTTCAGGATCGGCGTGGACATCAGCGAGCCGTAGACGCCGCCGTTCGAGATCGTGAAGGTGCCGCCGGTGAGGTCGTCGATCGTGAGCTTGCCGTCGCGCGCCTTGCGGCCGAGATCGCCGATCGTCTTTTCGATTTCGGCGAAGCCCATCCGGTCCGCATCGCGCAGCACGGGCACGACGAGCCCCTGCTCGGTGCCGACCGCGACGCCGATGTCGTAGTGATTCTTGTAGACGAGGTCGTCGCCGTCGATCTCGCCGTTGACGGCGGGGATTTCCTTGAGCGCCTGGATGCAGGCCTTCACGAAAAAGCTCATGAAGCCGAGCTTCACGCCGTGCTTCTTCTCGAAGCCGTCCTTGAACTGCTCGCGCAGCTTGAGGATCGCGCTCATATCGACCTCGTTGAAGGTCGTGAGCATCGCGGCGGTGTTCTGCGCCGATTTGAGCCGCTCGGCGATGCGCTTCCGGAGCCGCGTCATGCGCACGCGCTGCTCGCGCTCCGCCTGCGGACGCGGCGCTTCCGGCGCGGGGGCCGGAGCCGCTGGCTCGGCCACGCGCTGCGTCATGCCGGAGCGCGCGGCGGCCGGCTTCTCCACGAAGGCGAGCACGTCGCCCTTGGTGAGACGGCCATCCTTGCCGGTGGCCGGAATGGCGGCGGGCTGCAGTTCGTTCTCGGCGACGAGTTTGCGCACGGCCGGCGAGAGCGGCGCGGCGACTGCCGGAGCGGCGGGCGCCGGCTTCGCGGCCGGTGCCGGCGCGGCCGCGGGCTTGGCGGCGGCGGCGGGTGCCGCGGCCGGCTTCGCGGCGGCGACGGCGCCTTCGGCGATGACGCCGAGAATCTGCCCGATCTCCACATTCGCGCCTTCGTCGGCGCGGATTTCCTGCAGCGTGCCGGCGGCGGGCGCGTTGACTTCGAGCGTGACCTTGTCGGTTTCGAGCTCGCACAGCGGCTCGTCCTTGGCCACCGCGTCGCCCACCTTCTTCATCCACTTCGCGACGGTGGCTTCGCTGACCGATTCGCC
>CAZUYG010000812.1:0-2173 GCA_964624265.1 uncultured Candidatus Odyssella sp. | reverse complement strand
CGCGCGACGGCGAGGCGCCTCGCCGCACGGAGCTGCTTCAGTTCGTCGTCGACCGTGAGCCCGTAGCCGGACTTGATCTCGATGGTCGTCACGCCCTCGGCGAGCAGACGGTCGAGGCGCGGCAACGCCGCCGCCACGAGCTCGTCCTCGCTCGCCGCGCGCGTCGCACGCACGGTGGAGCGGATGCCGCCGCCGGCGCGCGCGATGTCCTCATAGGTCGCGCCGCCGAGCCGCTGCTCGAATTCGTCGGAACGATCGCCGCCGAAAACGAGATGCGTGTGGCAGTCGACGAGCCCGGGCGTGATCCACCGGCCGCCGGCGTCGATGACGTCGTGCGCGAAGCGATCGGGCTTCTCCGCCACCTCGGCGGCGATTCCCGCGAAGACAATGCGGCCGTCCTCGACCGCGATCGCGCCGTTGGCCGGCGCGCCTTTCGCCAGCGCATCTTTCGCGATCGAGCCATAGGGCCAGAAACCGGGCCGCATCGTCGCGAGACGCGCGTTGATCCACACCCTGTCCCATTTCGCCCCGGAGGGTTTCGCCATGATGCTTTCCGCTAACTTCTGCCCGCCATAATGTAGCGAGATCGGAGGCCGACGAAAGCCGCCCATGCCCGCACTGTTCGCCGAAACCGCCCTTCTGCCCCAAGGCTGGGCCGACCGCGTGCGCATCGACTGGGATGCGGCGGGGACGATCACGGCCGTGACGGCCGGGGCGCCCGCGCAGGGCAGCGCCGAGCGCGCCGACGCGGTCGTGCCCGGCATGCCCAACCTTCACTGCCATTCGTTCCAGCGCGCGATGGCCGGGCTGACCGAACGCGCGGGCCCGGCCGGCGACGATTTCTGGAGCTGGCGCGCGGTGATGTACAAATTCGTCGCCGCGCTCGAGCCCGAGCAGATCGCGGCGATCGCGGCGCAGCTCTATGTCGAGCTGTTGAAGGCCGGCTACACGTCCGTGGCCGAGTTCCACTATTTGCACAACGATCCCGAGGGAAAGCCCTACGCGGACCGCGCCGAGCTCGCGAACCAGATCGCGCTCGCCGCCGGGGCCACCGGAATCCGGCTCACGCTGCTGCCGGTGCTGTATCAGTCCGGAAATTTCGGCGGCGCGCCGCCGAGCGAGGCGCAGCGCCGCTTCCTGCTCAAGACGGACGCGTTCAACGCGCTCGTCGAATCGCTGTTCAAGGCGCTGCGCGGCAGCCGCCATGTCCGCGTCGGGATCGCGCCGCATAGCCTTCGCGCCGTGCCGCCCGCGGCGCTGCGCGAGGCGAAGGCGGCGCTCGACCGTATCGATGCGAAAGCGCCGATCCACATCCACGCCGCCGAGCAGACGAAAGAAGTCGAGGACTGCCTCTCCTGGAGCGGCAAGCGTCCGGTCGAGTGGCTGCTCGACGAGGCGAAAATCGATACGCGCTGGACGATCGTGCACGGCACGCACATGACGCCGGACGAGACGCGCAGGCTTGCCGCGAGCGGCGCCGTGGCCGGGATTTGCCCGACGACCGAGGCCGATCTCGGCGACGGGCTGTTTCCGTTCGTCGATTTCCTCGCGGCGAAGGGCCGCTTCGGAGTCGGCAGCGACAGCAATGTCGGCGTTTCGCCGGCCGAAGAGCTGCGCTGGCTGGAATGGGGCCAGCGCCTCGCGCGCCGCAAGCGCAATCTGGTCCCGGCGGCGGAAGGCGAATCGATCGGCGGCGCCCTGTGGCGCGCGGCGTTGGCCGGTGGCGCGCAGGCGCTGGCGCAGCCGGTGGGCGCCATCGCCGTCGGCAGCCGCGCCGATTTCCTCGCGCTCGACCGCGCCCATCCGAGCCTGGCCGGTCATACGGGCGACGGTTTTCTCGACGCGCTCGTGTTTGCCGGCGGCGGCGCCGCGATTCGCCATGTGATGGTCGGCGGGCGCTGGGTCGTACGCGAAGGCCGGCACCCGGCCGAGGATCGTATCGCCGAGAATTACCGCGCCGCCCTCCGCGGCCTGGCCTGACGCGGCCGAACCGCCGGCCGCCCGAGCTGCGCGCGGAATTCTGCGACCTCGGCGAGCAGCCATTCGCGGAATGCGGCGACCTTCGGCCGGTCCGCCGCGGCGGTCGGATAGACGAGGTTATAGCTCTTGTCGCTGCCGCCGACGATCGGGAACGGTTGCACGAGCCGCCCCGCCGCGATTTCGTCGGCGAAGA
>CAZUYG010000811.1:0-2177 GCA_964624265.1 uncultured Candidatus Odyssella sp. | reverse complement strand
TTCGCGCGCTTAGTAGTAACGGCAGACGTACTGGCCGTAGTAGTTGTAGAAGCAGCGCGGGCCGTAATACGGGTTGTACTGATACGGCTGGTAGTAATAGGGGTTGCCGTAGAAGCCGAAGTGGAAGCTGACCTTGGCTTCGGTGATCGCGCTGTCGGCCTTCGTGTCGGCCTGCGCGGCGCCCGCGCCGAGCGTGAGCAGCGTGGCGGCGGCGGCGAGGAAAAGCTTGGTGTTCATGGTCGGGGCACTCCCGGTTGGGTTTGTTTCGGCGAGGCGAGTTGCTTGCCTCATCTGCCGCGAACCCTACCCCCGCCCGCGCCCGGCCGCAGTGACGGCCCGCACACGCCGATTGTGCGCGCCGTCACACCCTAAGTCGCCGGCCGCGGCCGCTTCATCCGCCGCTCAGACCAGGAAATTCGCGTCGAAGTTCGCGTAGCCCAGGTGGTACTGCGCGATTCCCTGGAGATCGGCGATGACGATGTCGGCGCCGTGAACGGGGCCGTCCGGGGCCAGCCCGTTGCGGTCGATGACGACATAGGTGCCGAAGCCGGCCGTGCCCGGCGTGCCGTGCTGGATCGTGTAGATGTAGCCCTGCGCGATCGCCTGCTTGGCCGTGGTGCCGGCGAAATCCGTGTACTTGTCGAGGAACGCGCTCACGTCGATGACGTCGCGCGGGTTCGCATCGGTGCCGTTGCCGATGGGATCGAAGTCGGTAATGACGTCGAAATCGGTGCTGCTGCCGGGAAGATCCTTGAAGACGAAGGTGTCGCTGCCGGCGCCGCCGGTCAGGATGTCGCGGCCCGCGCCGCCGTCGAGACGATCATTGCCGTCGCCGCCGAAAAGCTTGTCCTGTCCCGCGCCGCCGTCGAGCTGGTCGTAGCTGGCGCCGCCATCGAGGATGTCGTCGCCGTCCTCGCCGAACAGCAGGTCGTTGTCGTCGCCGCCGTAGAGCGTGTCGTTGCCGGTGCCGCCGCGCAAGAGGTCGCTGCCTTCGTCGCCGTAGAGGGTGTCGTTGCCGGCGTCGCCGTGCAGCACGTCCTGTCCGGCGCCGCCGTGGAGCGTGTCTTTGCCGTCGCCGCCCGACATGATGTCGAAGCCGTTGCCGCCGTTGAGCGTGTCGTTGCCGGCCTCGCCCAGAAGCAGATCGTCGCCGTCGTCGCCTTCGAGCCGGTCGTTGCCGGCGCCGCCGGCAAGGCTGTCATTGCCGCCAAGGCCGTAAATGACGTCGTCGCCGTCGGTGCCGACGAGGCCCTCGCCGGCGGACGTGCCGACGATCGTCTTGCCCGGCACGGGCGGCGCGATTTTCGAGGTCAGCGTCGGATACACGGCAAGCTGGAAAGCCATCGGAGTCGCCCCTTGAGTTGAAGCCGAGGGCGGACCTTCCGCCATGGCGTCCGCATTCTAGGGACGGGCCGCCGCGCGCGCAGTGACGGCGCGCACGCGCCGCCGCCGAAGCCTCACTTCGCGAGCGCCGCGATCTTGCCGAGATCGAGCGCGCCCTTGGCGCCCCAGCCCGCTTCGCCGGCCGGGATCGACGGGCGGAACGCCTCGTAGAGACGGAAGCCTTCGCGCGCGAGTACCGCCGGCGTGCGGGCGCGGGCGAGCGCGGTCATCGCCTTCCGCGCGGCATCGAGGTGCTCGCCGAATTTCGCGGCGAGATAGCGCTCGACGGCTTCGGGCGAGTCGGGCTTGCCCTTCGCGAGCGCGCGGATGCCGTCTTTCGTATGCACGACCTCGACCGGGCAGCCGAGCAGCGCGATCGTGAGACGGTCGCCCGGTTTCATACGGTCGCGCTTCGCGCGCACCTCTTTCGGCGCCGGCTCGAACAGGCCGAGGCGCACGCCCTTGCGGTAAGCGGTGAGGCCGGCAACGGCGCGGCCGAGCGTCAGCGCCTCGCCGCGGTCGAAGCCGAGGCGCTCGGCGACGGCGGCGGCCCACAGGGTGAGAACCGGCGCGCGGTTGATGGCGAAGTGCGGCACGACGGGGTCCCGGTGCGCCGGCGCGCCTACTCGAGCGTCACCGGGCCGGGCATGCAGTGCGCGCCGGCGATGCGGCGCACGGCGAGCACGTTGCCCCGCGCGTGCAGCGCGATGCGCGACTCCAGTTCGGCGAACCGCGTGCGCTTGAGCGCGATCAGGTCGTCGTCGATGCGCCAGACGCCGACGTCGCGGCCGCTG
>CAZUYG010000810.1:0-2186 GCA_964624265.1 uncultured Candidatus Odyssella sp. | reverse complement strand
GCCTACACGCTGTTCCCGATCCTGAAGCAGCGCGCGGCGCAGCGCGTCGGCACGCTCTCGGGCGGCGAGCAGCAGATGCTGGCGATCGGGCGCGCGCTGATGAGCCGGCCGCGCCTGCTGCTGCTCGACGAGCCCTCGCTCGGCCTCGCGCCGCTGATCGTGAAGCAGATCTTCGCCATCCTCTCGGAGATCAGCCGCGCCGGGATGACTCTGCTGCTCGTCGAGCAGAACGCGCACCAGGCGCTCCGGCTGGCCAGCCGCGGCTACGTGATGGCCAACGGCCGCATCGTGCTGGCCGGGACGGGCAAGGACCTGCTCGCCAATCCCGAGGTGCGCGCGGCCTATCTCGAGGGCGGGGCGCACCAATGACCGTTCCTCTGCTCGACACCCATCTCGGCGGCACGATCGTTGTCACCTTCATCATGATGGGCTTTGCCGCCTGGGCCACCGGGCGCGCCGTCGCCATCACCTGGCGGCCCTATTGGCAGGTGATCGTCTATCCGCTGCTGCTCGGCTTCGTCGACCGCGGCCTCAACCGCGCCTTCGCCGAGGGCGAGCTGTGGTCACCGACCGGATACCTGCTCGATTCGCTGTTTCTCGTCGGCGTCGCGATGCTGGCCCACCGGCTGGCGCGCACGCGGCGGATGACGGCCCAGTATCCCTGGCTCTACGAGCGCACCGGGCCGCTCGGCTGGCGCGAAAAACAGCCGAAATAGGCCGCCGGACGGCATTCCGTCCCTTGTGGCCATCGGGGCGGGGCGACTATGATCGCCGCCAGCGGCGCGGGTGGGCTCGGGAGCGAGTTGGGAACCGCCGGGCCGCGGCTCATCAATGTACAAGGGAGTGCCAAATCGATGCGTAAAACCCCGATCCTTGCGCTTGCCGCAGTGTCGGCATTCGCGCTGGCGGCGAACGCGCAGCAGAAGGAAGTGACGATCGCGGTGATCGGTCCGATCACCGGCAAGGAAGCCCCGTTCGGCACGCAGATGAAGATGGGCGCCGAAGCGGCGGTCCGCGACATCAACAAGGCCGGCGGCGTCAACGGCATGCAGGTCAAGCTGGTCGTCGAAGACGACGCCTGCGATCCGAAGCAGGCGGTGACGGCCGCGAACAAGGTCGCCGGCGAGAAGGTCGCCGCGGTCATCGGCCATTTCTGCTCGGGCTCCTCGATCCCGGCCTCGGAAGTGTATTGGAAGGCGAAGATCCTGCAGATCACGCCGGCCTCGACCAACCCGAAGCTCACCGACGAAGCGGCGAAGAAGAAGTGGACCAACGTGAACCGCGTCTGCGGCCGCGACGACGCGCAGGGCGAAGTGGCCGGCAAGTATCTCGCCGCCACGCACAAGGGCAAGAAGATCGCCATCCTCCACGACAACACGCCCTACGGTAAGGGCCTGGCCGACGAGACGAAGAAGGCCTTCAACAAGGCCGGCGGCAAGGAAGCCCTCTACGAAGCGATCAAGCCGGGCGAGAAGGACTACGCCGCGGTGGTCGCGAAGATGCAGGCGGCCGGCATCCAGGTGATCTACCTGGGCGGCTACGCGCCGGAAACGGCGCTGATCGCCCGCCAGGCGGCCGAGAAGAACTACAAGCCCGTGATCATGGGCGGCGACGCGCTCGACACCGACGACATCATCAAGGTCGCCGGTCCGGCGTCGAACGGCATCATGTTCACGCAGGGTCCGGACCCGCGCCTGAACCCGGCCTCCAAGATGGTGGTCGACATGTTCAAGGCCGCGAACCAGGATCCGGAAGGCTACACGCTCTACACCTACGCCGCGGTGCAGGTGTGGGCGCAGGCCGCGACGAAGGCGAAGTCGTTCGACATGGCGAAGGTGTCGACGGCGCTCCGCAGCGGCCAGGCCTTCACCACCGTCATGGGCCCGATCAAGCTCGACAAGAAGGGCGACGTGATGGGCGGCGGCTACGTGTTCTGGAAGTTCGACGCCAACAAGAAGTCGCAGATCGCGAACTAACCGCGTCTGCGATTTCCGGACGAAACGGCGGCGGCCTCGCAAGAGGCCGCCGCTTTCGTTTGCGCGCATGGCGGCGCGCCGCATCCGCGAGCCCCCCGGCCGCGCCCGTGGCGCGCGCGTTCCTTGGCTTTCCTTGGCTTTTGTCGGATTTTTCCGGCCCTGAAAGCCAAGGAAAGCCAAGCCGGGCAAAGGCAGAAGCCAAGCTCGACC
>CAZUYG010000809.1:0-2186 GCA_964624265.1 uncultured Candidatus Odyssella sp. | reverse complement strand
CACGCGCGCTTGCGACGTCGCGCTGATCCGTGTCGCGTTCGGCGAAGACGAAGCGAAGTGGCGCGAGCAGATCGACGGCGCGCGCGGCTTCGTCTACGTCCCGGCCGCGATCGGCGCCACCGGCGGGGCCGCGCCGACGGCCGCCAGCGTCGCGGCGCGGCTCGCGCGCCTGCGCAAGCTCACGACTCTGCCGCTGCTGGCGGGCTTCGGCATTCGCACGCCCGAGATGTTCGCGGCGCTGGCGCCCCATGCCGATGCGCTCGCGGTCGGCACCGCATTCGCGAGCGAAATCGAGGCGCAATTGGACGAGGCGGGGAAGCCCAGGGCGGCGCTTGCGGGCCGCGTTTGCGCGCTGGCGCGCCGGCTCGCCGCGGCGGGCGTGCGGCGCGCGTGATCCGCCGGGCCGTCAGGCGGGCTTCGTGCCGGCGAGCGCGGCCTCGAGCTCGGCAATGAGCTGCTGCGCGGTGAACGGCTTCGGCAGCGTCCGGCTGGCGCCAAGCTTGGAGGCCATGTCGAGCGCGTCCGTCCAGCCCGAGCGGTCGCCGCCGGAGATCATGATCACCGGAATCCCGGGCCAGCCCTTGCGAATCTCGCGCAGCGCTTCGATGCCCTCCATCTCCGGCATCATGATGTCGAGGACGATGGCTTCGATGCCGCCGTTGCGAGAAAGGATGCTCAGGGCTTCGCGGCCGTGGACGGCCTTGAAGACCTGATAGCCGCTATCCGTGAGGATTCCGGCCACGGTCTCGCGGACGAGTTCGTCGTCGTCGACCAGCAGAATGGTGGGCACAGGCGGGCAATCTCCGGCAATGCACTACTATAGAGGGCACATTCTTCCCGCGATAAGCGCAATTCGCATTAATAAATGTCAATTCCTCTCGCCTGCGTGGAACTCCGCGCCTATTGCGGCCCCGTGACCGCTTCGAAGGACCATTCGGCGCCTGGGCGTGCGCGCCGCGGCGCACAAGGCGGTTGACGGCCGCGCCGTTACTCTCGTATAGAGCGAAACCTTCGTTCAGGAGCGCCTACGTGTCTGTCGCTGCCCACATGATCGCCACCCTTCGGGTGGACGCCGTTCCGGCGGCCGCTGTCGCGGCCTGCTGGTGGTGGTGGCGTGACCATATGGGCCCGCCCGGCAGAAGCCGTGCCTGAATAGCATCCGCACCACACCTGGTTCGATGGCCCGCCCGACAAAAGTCCGGCGGGCTTTTTGTTTTTGCGCTCCGATGGAGAATTCGATGTTGACGGAAGTCCTGGAAAAAGTGGCCCAGCGCGAGAGCCTCTCGCACGACGAGATGGCGGCGGCCATCGGCACAATGGTCGAGAACGACTGCGCGCCGCCGCAGATCGCAGCGCTGCTGATGGCCCTGCGCATGAAAGGCGAGGCGCCCGGCGAGCTTTCCGGCGCCGCCGCCGCGCTGCGCAAGCGCGCGGTGCGTCCGCCGATCGGCGTGACGCCGCTGCTCGACGTGGTCGGCACTGGCGGCGACGGCTCGGGCTCGCTGAACCTTTCCACGGCGGCGGCGCTCGTGGCGGCGGCGGCCGGCATCAGCGTCGCCAAGCACGGCAACCGCTCGGTTTCGTCGCGCTGCGGCAGCGCCGACCTGCTCGAGCGCTTCGGCGTGCCGATCGAGGCATCGGCCGAGGAGACCGCGCGGCGCTATCACGACAGCGGCTTCTGCTTCCTGTTCGCGCCGCTCTATCACCCGGCGATGAAAGCCGTCGCGCCGGTCCGGCGCGCGATGCGCGTGCGCACGCTGTTCAACATGCTGGGGCCGCTGACCAACCCGGTCGGCGTCAAGCGCCAGCTCGTCGGCGTGTTCCACCCGTCGAAATGCGAGCTGATGGCGCGCGCGCTGATGCCGTCCGGCGTCGAGCGCGCGATGATCGTTTCGGCCGAATGCGGCCTCGACGAGATCTCGCCCACGGGCAAGACGCACGTCGCGGAACTCCGCTACGGCGAAATCCGGTCGTACACCGTGACACCGGCCGATTTCGGGCTCGAGGAAAGGCCGCTCGCCTCGATCAAGGGCGGCGATCCCGAGACCAATGCGCGCCTGATCCGCTCGGTGCTGGCCGGCGACGACGCGCCCGCCCGCAACGGCGTGCTGCTCAACGCCGGCGCCGCGCTCTACGTCGCCGGCGCGGCGCGCGATCTGCGCGAAGGCGCCGCGCTCGCCGCCTCG
>CAZUYG010000808.1:0-2187 GCA_964624265.1 uncultured Candidatus Odyssella sp. | reverse complement strand
GCACGGCGGCGCACCCGAAACACATCTCGCGTGTGAGATCAATGACCGACGACGCATCGAACTCCGCTGCAGGGCAGAGCAATTCGCAGCTCTGGAATCGGCTCTACGAAACCGGCTCTTACCTCCGGTATCCCTATGATGCCGCGGTGCGCATCGTGCACCGACATCTCGCGGCCCAGGGATTCTCGGGAACCATCCTCGATCACGGGTGCGGCTCGGGCAATCATCTGGAGTTCTTCGTGCGACTCGGATTGAGGTCGATCGGGACCGAGGTGGCGGCGAGCGCGGCGGAGATCGTTCGCACGCGATTTCGCGGCGCAATGCTGCCGTGCCCGCCGGTCCAGCTCATCGACCTCGCGCGCCCCTTGGCGCCGCAGCTTCCCGCGTTCGATCACGCGTTCGTCTGGGGTAGCGTCCACTACAATCGGCGCACGCGCGTTCTCGAAGACATCGCGGCGCTGATCGGTGGCCTGCCGAAGGGCGGGGCCTTCATCCTCTCGACCCCGAGCTCCAACGACGTGGCCTACCGCCACGCCGAGGCGCTCGCGGATGGCAGTCGGCGCTTCACCTCCGACGTATCCGGCCAGATGGGCGCCTTTGTGACGATTCCGGAAAGCCAAGCCGAGCTGATCGCCTGGTGCCGCGGCATCGAGGTGCGCGACTGCGGCAATTTCGGCTGGACGATCGGCGGCCGGCGCTCGGAGCTCTTTTTCCTCTACGGCGTCAAATCCTGATGACCTCCGTCGCATCGGCGGCTCCGCGGACCGCGCTGGGGGGCAGCACGATTCTCGTTCTCGCGCCGCACCCCGACGACGAAACTTTGGGCTGTGGCGGGGCCCTGCTGCGGCACAAGGCGGAGGGCGCTGCGATCCACTGGGCGATTGCCACCGACATGACCGCGGAAGCCGGCTACTCGCGGGCGCAGATCGCGGCGCGCGACGCGGAGATCGAGCGCGTTGCGGAAGCTTTCGGTTTCGCCTCCACCGATCGCCTGGGCTTTTCGACGACGCGGCTCGACGCGCTTCCGTTTGGCGACGTCGTGGCGGCCGTCAAGAACGTCGTCGCGCGCGTCAGGCCCGATACGATCTATGTGCCTTTCGTCGGCGACGCGCATTCCGACCACGTCGTGGTGGCGAAGGCGGCGGCCGCGGCCGTCAAGTGGTTCCGCGCCCCCAGCGTTCGCCGCCTGCTCGCCTTCGAGGCGCTGTCCGAAACGGGATTCGCGCTGCTTCCCGGCGCGCCGGCTTTTGCCCCCAACTATTTCATCGACGTGACGCCCGAACTGCCCGGCAAGCTCGCGATCCTCGAGCTCTTCGCGGGCGAACTCGGCCGCTTCCCCTTCCCGCGCAGCCGCGAGGCGATCACGGCACTCGCACGGTGGCGCGGTGCATCGGTCGGCGTTCCCGCGGCCGAAAGCTTCGTCATGATCGAGGAGCGCGTATCGTGAGCGGCTGTTTCGTCATTGCCGAAGCCGGCGTCAATCACAACGGCTCGCTCGACATGGCGCTCCGCCTCGTCGACGCCGCCGCCGAGGCCGGCGCGGATGCCGTGAAGTTCCAGAGCTTCCGCGCTGACCGCCTCGTCACGGCGCGCGCGCACAAGGTCGCTTATCAGCGCGAAGCCACCGGCAGCGGCGGCTCGCAGCTCGAGATGCTGCGCGCGCTCGAGCTCGACGAGGGCAAGCATTACCGGATCGCGGAGCACTGCCGCGCGCGCGGAATCGAGTTCATGTCGACGCCGTTCGACCATGAAAGTCTCGCCCTGCTGCTGAGCGTCGGCGTGAAGCGCCTCAAGATTCCGTCCGGCGAAATCACCAATGGCCCGTTGATTTTCGATGCGGCGCGTTCCGGCTTGCCCGTCATACTCTCGACCGGCATGAGCACGCTGGGCGAGATCGAAGAAGCCCTCGCCGTTCTGGCGGCAGGCTATGTAGGCGAAGCGCCTCGGCCCGCCGCGGCGCTGCGCGATGCGCTGGCGCGGCCGGGCGCGCGCGACCTCTTGGCCGGTCGTGTCACGATTCTTCACTGCACGAGCGTATATCCCGCGCCGGTGAGCCTCGCCAATCTCCGCGCGATGGACACGATTGCGGGCGCGTTCGGCCTGCCGGTGGGTTATTCCGATCACACGCCGGGCATCGCCGTCTCGATCGCGGCGGCCGCGCGCGGTGCGTCGGTCATCGAAAAGCAC
>CAZUYG010000807.1:0-2187 GCA_964624265.1 uncultured Candidatus Odyssella sp. | reverse complement strand
TTGCTGCGCGACAGCCGTGCCGGTCGCGGACAGGAGCGCGCACCAGGCGGCCCCGGTCAGCAGCGTGTGCCGGCGCCTGTCATGGCGATTTCCGGCCGATGCGGTATCGGCTGCGGCTACGTTCCGGAATACGAACATCGGTTCCCGCTGCGCGTTTGCTCAAAACACATTCACAAAGTTTGATATGTTTCGCGCCGCAGCCGCGTTGATGTGCATCAACGGGCGCATACGGATTACTACTTAGACAAACGCATCGGCGTCGCATTCGCAGTCGCATCGATGCACGCATCGCCGGTTCGTCTCCGCGCAGGCGGAGCGAAACTCCTGGTCTGGATGCGGCGGTCGCCGAAAAAAATTCCGCCGCGGAAACCGCGGCGCGGCGCCTAGTACTTCAGCGAGGTCCGCATGCCGAATAGGGCGGCGTCGCGCGCCGCCGTGCTGGCGTCGGGGTGGAAGATGTACTGGAAATCGGGCTGCACGCTCCACCACGGCGCGATCTGCGCCACATAGGTGAGTTCCAGAACCGCCTCGTGGTCGCGCACCGGCGCCGTGCCGCCGAAAAGAAGCGCGTCGCGGTCGAGGCTGCGCGCGGCGCCCGAGATGCGCGCGAAGCCGAAGGCCAGCCCGATCGCATCGGACGGGCGTGCCTCGAGGGCGCCCTTCAGCACCAGCCCCGCATCGGCATACCAGCCGACGAGGTTGCGATCCGAGGGATTGACGCCGAAACGCAGGAACGCGTCGAGGCCGCGCTCCTTGCTGCCGCCGATCCGCCACAGCGTCTGATCGGCGACGATATAGCCGCCGTAATTTCCGCGATGGCGCCGCGCGAGGCCGCTCGAGGCCGGATCCGCGAGCGAAAGCCCGGCGCCGTCGTAGCGCTGATCGTCGAACGCGCCGCTGTGATACCAGAAGCCGGCCTTCACCGTGCCGGGCAGGCCCGCGATCCAGCCGCTTTCGCCGCTCGTCAGCGCGGCCTCGGCGATCGCGAACGTGCCGCCGGCGAAGCTGAAGCGCGTGCCGCCGCGGTTGCGCCGTTGCGGATCGGGCTCGCTGCCGGTGCCGGCGGGGTCGCCGCTGAAGATCGCCGCCTGCACGGAGAAATTCTCGAAAGGCTCCACGCGCAGCCGCGCGCCCGGCGCCGCGAGCGGATAGGCGGGCCCACCGCTGGTCAGGTTCGCGGCAAGGATGCCCGGCCAGCCAAAGGTGCCGTTCACGAACGTGGCCGCCGCGGGACTGACGGCGAATTCGTCGTCCGCGGCGAGCTGCCCGATGCGCAGCGAGATCTTCTTGTCCGCCCAGGTCTGCTCCAGCCACAGCGTGAACAGGCGCGTCGACGGCGTCGCCTCGATGCCGCTGGCGGCCAGCACATTTCCGAGCGCGTCCGCCGAAAGGCCGCGGCCGTGGATCTGGTAGCCGGTGACGTGAAACGTGGCGCCCGGCCAGCCGAACGCTTTTTCGAGATCCGCCTCGAACGTCATTTCGAGCCGGCCGCCATAGGTCCACAGCCGGCGGTCGCCGCGCACTGTACCGAGCGTTTCGCCGATATAGTTGAACGCAAACGTGAACCCGTGCGCCGCGAGCACCGGGCGCAGGCCGGCCCAGTCGCCGGTCAGCGCTTCGCGCGACCAGAAATCGGGCGCCGCGGCGTCGGGTTTCGCGGCGTCTTCGGCGTGAGCGGAGGAAAGCGGGGCGCCAAGGCTCAGGGCGAGTCCCAGGAATGCCGCGCGGGAAAGGCCGGGTGTGCGGGGGATGGAACGGCGCATTTTTCTCGATCTTCTTGAAGTCGCAGTTCCCACCCGCCGCAATCCTGGCACAGTTTGGCGCAGGGCGCATCCTTGACGTGCCGAAGGGGCGGCCTCTATAAGCCCCGCTTCGATTTATCCCCAGCATCGGAAACGAGACATCATGGCTACCGCACCCGGTTCAGCGGCCAAGAAAAAGGGCTCCGCGCGCCATCCTTCGGCGATCAAGCGGACGCGCCGCAACGCGCGGCGCACGGCGATCAACAAGGCGCGCGTCAGCCGCCTCAAGACCTCGCTGGTCAAGGTCGAGCAGGCGATCGCCTCGGGCGATCGCGCGAAGGCGGTGGAAGCGTTCAAGGCCGCTCAGCCCGAGATTCATCGCGGCGTGGCCAAGGGCGCGCTGCACAAGAATGCCGCGGCGCGCAAGCTCTCGCGCCTCAACACG
>CAZUYG010000806.1:0-2188 GCA_964624265.1 uncultured Candidatus Odyssella sp. | reverse complement strand
GTGCCCGAGCGGCGCCCGGGCTGCGACGTATTGATCGAGGGGAAAACCATCCGCGAGGTTTCGGAGAAGCCGCTGCGTGCCGACAAGGCCACCGTGCTCGACCTCGCCGGCCGCACGCTGATGCCCGGCCTCATCGACTGCCACGTGCATGTGATCGCCTCGCTGGTGAACATCGGCGCCAACGCCGCACTGCCGAACGCGATCGCGACCTTGCAGGCCGTGCCGATCCTCAAAGGCATGCTGCGGCGCGGGTTCACGACGGTGCGCGACGCCGGCGGCGCCGATTTCGCACTGGCCGAGGCGGTGGAGCGCGGGCTCGTCGAGGGGCCGCGTCTGTTCGTCTCCGGCCGCGCGCTTTCGCAGACCGGCGGGCACGGCGATTTCCGCGGCCGGCACGATTCGAGCGAGCCCTGCGCCTGCTCGCACCGCATCGGCAATCTCGCGCGCGTCGTCGACGGCGTGGACGCGGTGCGCAAGGCCGTGCGCGAGGAGATCAAGGGCGGCGCGCACCAGATCAAGATCATGGCCTCGGGCGGCGTCGCCTCGCCGACCGATCCGATCCATTTCCTCGGCTATTCGCGCGGCGAGATCATGGCCATCGCCGAGGAGGCCGCCCATGCCGACACCTATGTCATGGCGCATGCCTACACGGCACGGGCGATCAAGCGCGCGGTGGAATGCGGCGTGCGCACGATCGAGCACGGCAACCTCGTGGACGATGACGCGGCGCGCGCGATGAAGGCGCACGCGGCCTTCGCGGTGCCCACGCTCGTCACCTACGAGGCGCTCGCCGCCGACGGCGCAAGGCTCGGCCTGCCGCCGGAATCGGTGGCCAAGATCGCGTCCGTTCGCGAGGCCGGGCTGAAATCGCTCGAAATCTACCGGCGCAACGGCGTGCCGATGGCCTATGGCAGCGACCTGCTCGGCCCGATGCACGAGCGGCAGAGCGAGGAATTCGCGATCCGCGCGCAGGTGCTGACGCCGCACGAGGCGATTCAGAGCGCCACCTCGATCGCGGCGCAGGTGCTGCGGATGGAAGGGAAGCTCGGCGTCGTGGCCCCGGGCGCGCATGCCGATCTCATCGCCGTGGACGGCGATCCGCTCAAAGACCTCGCGCTGCTCGGCGCCCAGGGCCGCCACATCCCGTTCATCATGAAAGACGGCGTCGCGGCGAAGAACGAGATCGGGTGAGGGACGCGCCCCTACGGCTCATCGATCGCGTGACGAAGACCGTTACGCCGACCTGTAACCCAGCGATCGCAAGGTCGCCTGCTGGATCTGCCCGGCATGGGCCGAGAGCGGCGGCTCCACGGCGCGATAGACGATCGACTGCGCCGCGAACAGCAGCGGCCCCTGGGCGAAGGCCGCCGCGAGCGCCGGGTCTTTCACGCCGAGCCGCCCTTCCGCGATGCCGCGCTCGATCAGTCCGCGCAGCACCTTGATCGGGCTTTTCATCTTCGCCGTGACGCGGTGCAGGAAATTGTGCTGCGCGAGCAGCAGGTAGCGGAAGCGGAACGGCTCGTCGTCGAACAGCCGGCAAAGGTCGGCGATGATCGCATTCAGCGCCGCGGCGAAATCGGGCGCCGCGTCGATCAGGGCCTGGAGCCGGTCGGCCATCACCGCGTAGCTGTCGTGGAACAGCTCCCAGCCGATCTCGTCCTTGCTCCGGAAATGGCGATAGATGGCGCCCTCGGAAATTCCGCACGCCTTGGCGATGTCGCGCGTGGTGGTTTCCGTGAAGCCCTGTTCGACGAAGAGCTTCAACGCCTGATCGAGAATGGTCTGCCGGGTTTTGGGGCCGTGGCGCATGACTGGCGTCCGCTGAGCGATGCTGACGAGAGGACGGCGGCGGCCCCGGATCCGCCGCTCCTATCTCTGTTCGGTTCTAGGCCGTCTGTCCACCCGAATTACGGCAGACGAGGAAAACGGAGCGGCACCCGTCGGTGAAATGCTGGGCGACCGGCCGCCAGCCGCTTTCGGTTATTTTTTCCTTCAGCGCGGCGAGGCTGTGGCCCTTATACCCCACCTCCCATTTGTGCGCGTCGATATCGGTGAGGCTCGCGATGCGGAACCGCCGGGCAAAGCGGAGCCAGCGGGTGAACAGGCGGTGCCGCAGCGTGTGCGCGTTGGCGTAGAAGCTCCATCCGATCTGGGCGCCTTCGTAGGGCACCGACATGATGAGATACGG
>CAZUYG010000805.1:0-2191 GCA_964624265.1 uncultured Candidatus Odyssella sp. | reverse complement strand
TTCGCGACCGAAGTCGACGACGAGGGCAAGGAGAAGAAGCAGCACGAGCTGCCGTTCAAGTTCGCGATGATGATGCCGCCGTTCCGCGGCATCCGCGCGCTCGCCGGCATCGAGGGCCTCGTCAATCCGCGCGGCTTCGTCGTGGTCGACAAGCACCAGCGCAATCCGAAATACCCGAACGTGTTCTCGGTCGGCGTGTGCATCGCGATCGCGCCGCCGGAGCCGACGCCGGTGCCGACCGGCGTGCCGAAGACCGGCTTCATGATCGAATCGATGGTCACCGCCGCGGCGCACAACGTCCGCGCGCTGCTCGACGGCCGTCCGGCCAAGGCCGAGGCGACGTGGAACGCCGTGTGCCTCGCCGATTTCGGCGACACCGGCGTGGCCTTCGTTGCCATCCCGCAGATCCCGCCGCGCAACGTGAACTGGTCGTCGGAGGGCCGCTGGGTCCACCTCGCGAAGGTGGCGTTCGAAAAATACTTCCTGCGCAAGGTGCGCAAGGGAACCAGCGAGCCGCTCTACGAGAAATACATCATGAAGCTCGCCGGAATCGAAAAGCTCAAACCGGCCGCCGAGTGACGGCGGCGGAAATCAAGGAGAGAACCATGTCCATCGACCGCATCGTTTTGGCCTTCGCCGGAACCATGGTGCTGATCGGCACCGTCATGGCCTGGGTGCACAGCCCCTATTGGCTGGCGCTGACGGCTTTTGTCGGCGCGAATCTGCTGCAATCCGCCTTCACCGGATTCTGCCCGCTGGCGAAAATCCTGAAGGGCGTGGGCTGCAAGCCGGGCCAAGCCTTCACCTGATCGCTCGTGCCGCCCGGACCCGCCTTGCGCAAGAGCCGCTGCCGTCGCGCCTGTGGCCGGATTCGCACGCCATCGAAGGTTCGCCGCGCCGGCAATTCTCCAATGATTTCAGCGCGGTGCCTGGCCGCGCTCAGGTGATGTGTTGCGCCGGGTCCGATTCGGCCTGCCGATGTCTGCAAGCGGCTGGAATACAGGACAATTCTGCTCTTGATTTTCGGGCGATGCCCGTTAGGTAAAGGGCACGAATTCGTTCCGGATTGTCCGGCGGACCCGCCCAACATGCTGAAACTCAACCGCATCACGGACTACGCCGTGGTCGTGCTGGCGCAGATGGCGCGCGAGCCCGAACGGCTCGTGACCGCGCCGCAGCTCGCGCAAGACGCGGCGATGCCGACTCCCACCGTGGCCAAGGTGCTCAAGGACCTTGCGCGCGAAGGCGTGCTGGTGTCCGAGCGCGGCGCCCATGGCGGCTACCGGCTGGCCCGGCCGCCCGGCGAGATCACGATGCTGCAGATCATCCGCGCGCTCGAAGGCCCGGTCTCGCTGACCGCGTGCGTCGACGGCACCGAAGGCAGCTGCGGCGTGGAATCGCTGTGCCCGATGCGCGGCAACTGGGACCGTGTGAATCATGCGATCCGCGAAGCGCTCGAAAGCGTGAGCCTCGCCGACATGGCGATTCCGGCGGCGAAATTCGAACTGCCGGCGAACGCGGCGCATCCGGCCGTTTCCTGACGCGCGGCGCGACCCAGGGGTGGGAAGAACGACATGGCTGTCACGACCGAAACCCGCGAGCAGGTCAAGGCGCTCGACAAATACAAATACGGCTTCGTCACCGACATCGAGATGGAGACGGCGCCGAAGGGCCTCGACGAGGACACGGTCCGCTTCATTTCGGCGAAGAAGAACGAGCCGCAATGGATGCTGGACTGGCGCCTGAAGGCGTTCCGCCACTGGCTCGGCATGAAAGAGCCGGGCTGGGCGAAGGTGGCCTATCCGCCGATCGATTTCCAGAACGCCTACTACTACGCGGCGCCCAAGAAGAAGCCGGCGGTGAAAAGCCTCGACGAGGTCGATCCCGAGCTGCTCGAAACCTACAAGAAGCTCGGCATTCCGCTGGCCGAGCAGGAGCGCTTGGCCGGCGTCGCGGTCGATGCCGTGTTCGATTCGGTCTCGGTCGCCACGACCTATAAGGGCAAGCTCGAGAAGATGGGCATCATCTTCTGCTCGATCTCCGAGGCGATGCAGAAGCACCCCGATCTCGTGAAGCAGTACATCGGCACCGTCGTTCCCTACACCGACAATTTCTACGCCACGCTGAACTCGGCGGTGTTCTCCGACGGCTCGTTCGTCTACGTGCCGAAGGGCGTGCGCTGCCCGATGGA
>CAZUYG010000804.1:0-2206 GCA_964624265.1 uncultured Candidatus Odyssella sp. | reverse complement strand
ATGTTGAACCTAACTATCCAATCCGCCCCGCTCATGTCAGCTTCGCGTCAAGCAACAGGGAGCCTCGCCCATGCCCGCGCGCCACGGCGATAAAGTCAGAGAAGCCGCGCTTTCCAGTGGCGGGGCGAAATCGGCGCTGACGGCGTCGTGGAACCGCTCGCTGGTCATGCACGGCCTCGATCCTGAAAGCCCGCAGCGCGCCAATCGCCTAACCGAGACTGAATTCAAGCACGCGCGCGAACGCATGGGCCGACTCGCCCAAATCGCGAGCCCCGTAATGGACCGTCTGTTCTCTGCCGTCGGCGATAGCGGCTGCAGCGTCGTACTGACAGACACCACCGGCGTCATCATTGAGCGCCGCGGCAAACCTGGCGACGACGCCTCCTTCCAGCATTGGGGCCTATGGAACGGCGCCGATTGGAGCGAAGCGCGCGAAGGCACCAACGGCATCGGCACAGCCATCGTCGAGCAACGACCCGTCACTATTCACCGCGATCAGCATTTTTACGCCAGCAACACTGCCATGAGCTGCATGGGCGCGCCGATCTTCGACCACGAAGGCGAACTGGGCGGCGTGCTTGATATCTCCTCGTGCCGCGCCGATCTCGCTGACGCGTTCGTCGCGCTCTTGAGTGACGCGGTCGCCGACGCAGCACGTCGCATCGAGACAGAGAACTTCCACTCCGCTTACGCGCAAAACCGCGTCGTCATGGCCGGCGCGTCGGAAGGCGGGCCAATGCTGCTGGCGCTCGACGCCGACGATCTCGTCATCGGCGCCACGCGCCGCGCACGCAAAAGTCTCGGCCTCTCACCGGAGAGCTTCGCGGACCCGCGCCCAGCGCGCGATATCCTCAGTGTCGCCTCCGGCCCGCACGATCTCGCCGACGCAGAGCGCGGTGAAATCCGCCGTGCGCTCGCGCATGCGCAAGGCAACGCTTCGCAAGCGGCGCGCGATCTCGGCATCTCTCGCGCAACATTGTACCGCCGCATGGCGATGCTCGGCCTGCGTTAGCACTTTTCAAGGCGCCATCTGTCTCAGCACTGAGACACTTTGCTGCAATCGCGCCGCCCGCGCGGCTGCCCTCGTTCGCCAAGTTCCGCGCAATCTCCTCCTCAGACGACGCCGCAAAGGCGCGAGGAGGAAGCATGGACACCGCGACATTGAGCCAATCTGGCCTTCGCTCACCGTTCAAATCGAAATACGAGAACTTCATTGGCGGCCAATGGGTCGCGCCGCGGTCCGGCCGCTATTTCACCAACACCTCACCGGTGAACGGCCAGCCGATCTGCGAAATTCCGCGCTCAGACGCCACCGACATCGAAGCCGCGCTTGACGCTGCACATGCCGCCAAAGACGCTTGGGGTCGCACATCGGTGCAAGAGCGCGCCCGCGCGCTCAACCTCATCGCCGATCGCATGGAGCAAAACCTCGAGCTGCTTGCGACCTGCGAAACCTGGGACAACGGCAAGCCGATCCGCGAGACAATGGCCGCGGACCTGCCGCTCGCTATCGACCACTTCCGCTACTTCGCCGCTTGCGTACGCTCGCAAGAAGGCACGCTCGGCGAGATCGATAACGATACTGTCGCCTATCACTTTCACGAACCGATTGGCGTCGTCGGCCAGATCATCCCGTGGAATTTCCCGCTGCTGATGGCCGCGTGGAAGCTCGCACCGGCGCTCGCCGCCGGCAATTGCGTAATCCTGAAGCCCGCTGAGCAAACGCCGGCCACGATCCTCGTCTTCGCCGAACTCGTTGGCGATCTCCTCCCACCTGGCGTGCTCAACATCGTCAACGGCTTCGGCCTCGAAGCCGGTAAGCCACTCGCGTCCAACAAGCGCATCGCCAAGATCGCATTCACCGGCGAGACGACGACCGGCCGTCTCATCATGCAATACGCATCCGAAAATCTGATCCCCGTCACACTCGAACTCGGCGGCAAATCGCCAAACATCTTCTTCGAAGATGTCGCCAGCGCCGATGATGACTTCTTCGACAAAGCGCTAGAAGGCTTCACCATGTTCGCGCTGAACCAGGGCGAAGTCTGCACCTGCCCGTCACGCGCGCTCGTACACGAGAAAATCTACGATCGCTTTATGGAGCGTGCGCTGAAACGCGTCGAAGCCATCGTGCAAGCCGATCCGCGCAACCCGAGCACCATGCTCGGCGCGCAGGCCTCGTCAGAGCAGAAGGAAAAGATCCTCG
>CAZUYG010000803.1:0-2214 GCA_964624265.1 uncultured Candidatus Odyssella sp. | reverse complement strand
CATGAATCCAATGCTTTCCGTCTCGGGCCTCCACGCGTTCTACGGGCGTGCGCACATCTTGTTCGACGTGGCGCTCAACGTGGGCGCCGGCGAGGTGGTGGTTCTGCTCGGGCGCAACGGCGCCGGGAAATCGACGACCTTGAAATCCATCATCGGCCTCGTGCGCCCCTCGGCCGGCTCGATCCGCTTTGGCGGCGCCGAGATCGCCGGCGAGGAGCCCTTCCGCATCGCGCGGCGCGGGCTCGGCTACGTGCCGGAAGAGCGCCGGATCTTCACCGACCTGTCGGTGCTGGAAAACCTGGAAGTGGGCCGTCAGCCGGCGCGCGACGGCGCCGCCCCCTGGACCGCCGAGCGCCTGTTCGCGCTGTTTCCCAACCTCGCCGAGATGCGCAGCCGGCCCGGCGGGCGCATGAGCGGCGGCGAACAGCAAATGCTGACGATCGCGCGGACGCTGATGGGAAATCCGAAGCTCGTGCTGCTCGACGAGCCCTCCGAGGGCCTCGCCCCCGTGATCGTGGAACAGCTCGCCCGCACGATCGGCGAGATCAAGGCGCAGGGTATTTCCGTGCTGCTCTGCGAGCAGAACCTGCATTTCGCCGCGCATGTCGCCGACCGCGCCTACATCGTCGAGAAAGGCGCCATCCGCTTCGAGGGCACGATGAAAACCCTGATGGCCGACGAGGCCGTGCGCCAGGCCTATCTCACGGTCTGAGCTAGTCGCTCAGGCGGCCTCGGCGAAGGCCGTCGCGGGACTTTGTTCTCGCAAGAACCCATAGCGCTTCGGCGCGCGCGCCCGTTGCGGGATCGGCCCGATTGCAATGGGTGGCCGCTCTTCCTGCGCCAGCGTTTCCGCGTCGACGTCTTCGTACCGGACGCCCGCCATCGCGAAGCTCTCGGGGATGCGCTCGGCAACGACCAGCTCCGCCGGCGCCGCGTTCGCGCCGGGCGCGGACGACGCCCTTGCGTGGAGCACTTGCGCGATGCTCGACCAGAGTATGGCCGACGATGCGTCGCCCATATCGTAGCTGCGCCGCGTGAAGTGGCGCGCCGCGTTGGCGGCGTTCTCTCCGGCCAGCACGCGCAGCGTTTCGGCCATTTCGTTCACGGGAATGGAAGAAAGCATGGAACCCTCATCCAGGCTAAGGCTGGCCGACAGGGTGATTTGTTAGCGTTACTTTTGCGTTAACATCCGCGAACGTCCGCATAGCCATGGTCTAGTGCCGCCGGCCCAGGCCCGGCACGACCGGCTTCAGAACCTGGAGGACGGCTTCGGCCGCGGCTTCGAACTGGAGCCCGGCATGCCCGCCCTGCGCCCAGCGGACATAGCCGGCAAGGGAGCCGAATTGCTGCGAATTCAGCTCCGCGCGAATCGGCTCATAGCGGATGCCATGCGCCTCGATGCGTGCCCCGAGCTCGGACAGATCCATGATCGTGCACGCATAGTCCCGGCCCGCGACCTTGAGCGTGGCCGGCCAGAGGACATTCCAGCGGCGCACCCGGCGCCGGTCCGGGCGCGGTTTCGGAAAGTAGCTCATCGACGATTTCCCCCGATCTCTCGAACGTTTCCCCGGGGCGCGATGATCCACCGCGATGGTTAACAGAAATTGAATGTGACGCGCGAAACGGCGTCTTGCTCCGGCGGACGGACGTCGAGGGAGCCGGCGAGGAGCCTCTACGCGGCGCGGGCGACCCTCAGGGCGGGCGCGGCTCCCGCCCGCGCAAAGCCATGGCGTTCGCCGGACCAATCCCGCAGTGACCGCACCACGATGGCCGGCGGCTCCTCGAGCGCGAGCGCCGCGGCGTCGACGTCTTCGTAACGGACGCCCAAGAAAGCCGTTTGCTCCCGCACCAGCCGGCTTTGCGTCGCCGCTTCCGCGGCGAGAATCGCCGGGCGCTTGGGCGGCGCCGGGCTTTCGACGAGCGCCTGGATGGCGCGCGACCACAGCGCGACGGAGCCGGCATCGCCGAGACAATAGCTGTATCGCGTGAAATGACGCGCGGCGTTCACCGCGTTGTCGCCGGCCAATACGCGCAGCGTCCGTGCCATTTCGTCTGCGGGGATGGTGGTGAGCATGGCGCACTCAATCAGGTATTTCTGGCCGGGAACGTGCCGTCCGGAAGTTACCGATTCGTCAACGCCGGGGCCCGGTCAACCGCAAGGCGTGCCGCTCAGGCCGGCATGATCTCGCGCATCATCCGGCCGAACGAGCGTCG
>CAZUYG010000802.1:0-2215 GCA_964624265.1 uncultured Candidatus Odyssella sp. | reverse complement strand
CCGCCGTGGCGATGAGGGGCAGCGTTTCGAACAAGCTGCCGAGAAACACGATCAAACCGGAAAAGCCGAGCATCGCCGAAAAACTGTCGGGCGCGGCGCGGGTGAGGAATTTCTGGGTCCACAGCAGTTGGCCCGAATCGACAACGAAGGGAAACTGAAGAAACGCCCAGCTCCCCCAGACGATGCCGGCGGCGGCGAAAAGCAGCACGCCGCCGCGCCGCAGGTCGCGGCCGATCTCCGCGAGTTCTCGGTACCCATAGGCCGCGCCGCCCGCAATGATCAGCGCGTCGAGGGCGAGCTTCAGATTGATCGCGGCCGCGCCGAACGGCACGCCAAAGGCGACGACGGCCGTGAGGAACAGAGTTGGCCAATAGATCGCGAGCGCGACGGCACTCAGGATGTGGCCGGCCGAGCTGTCAGTACGCAATACGCCGAGCCGGCGGAGCGCCGCCAAGGTCGCGAAGCCCACGCCGAATACGCTGAACGCCGTGTAGGCGAGGCCCGCCGCATAAAGGGTCGCGATCGACACGAACAGACCCCCACCGCAACGAGGTTTGGGTTACAGCATCCACCTCAAGCCTGCAATTTCGGATTGCACTTGGTTTGCGGTATGTCGAAGAATACACGCATGACCGCCAAGAATGTCGTCGTTGTCGGCGCAGGTTTCACCGGACTTGCCGCCGCGTGGGAACTGACGAAAGCCGGGTGCGGCGTGACGGTTGTCGAGTCCGATACGGACGTGGGCGGGCTCGCCGGATCGTTCGACGTGAACGGCCACCGGCTCGAGCGGTTCTATCATCACTGGTTCATGAACGACCGCCACATCGTCGATCTGGTGCGCGAGCTCGGCTGCGAAGACCAGATCGTGGCGCGCCAATCCCGCACCGGCCTCTACTACAACCGTAGCCACTTCCGCCTTTCGACGCCGCTCGATCTTCTGCGCTTCACGCCGTTGTCGCTGGCGAACCGCATCCGTCTCGGCCTGCTGCTGTTCAAGGTGCGTGGTGTGCGCGACTGGCACGACATCGAGCACTTGAACGTGCGCGAATGGCTCGTTCCGCTGTGCGGCGCGGAGGTCTATCGCGTCGTATGGGAGCCGCTGCTCAAGGCGAAATTCTCGATCTACGCCGAAGATCTCGCCGCCACGTGGTTCTGGAAGAAGCTCCAGTTGCGGGGCCGCAGCCGAAGCAAGGGCGGCGCCGAGATGCTGGCCTATTACCGCGGCGGCTTCGCGGCGCTCGCCAACAGGCTGCGGGGCGCGATCGAGGCGAGGGGCGGCCGCTTTCTGCTGAACACGCGCGCGCACCGCGTCCGCGCCGAGAACGGGCGCGTGACGGCCGTGGAAACGAGCGCGGGCAGCCTCGCGGCCGACGCGGTGCTGGCCACCGGCGCGCTGCCCGAGATCGCCGATCTTCTCGGCGGCGCGGTCGACGGCGCGTTCCTCGAACGCCTGCGCCGCGTCCGCTATCTTGCCAACAAGTGCCTCGTCCTCGAGCTCGACCGCAGCCTCTCGGGGTCGTACTGGCTGAACGTCACCGATCCCAGCTTCCCGTTCGTCGGCGTGATCGAGCACACCAATTTCGAGCCGCCGGAATCCTATGGCGGCCGCCACATCGTCTATCTCTCGCGCTATCTACCGGCGGAAGATCCGTTGTTCGCGCTCGAGGGCGATGCGTTCCTCGAATACGCGCTGCCGCACCTCCAGCGCATGTTCCCCGGCTTCGAGCGGCGCTGGATTCTCGGCCACCATGTGTGGACCGCGCGCTATGCGCAGCCGGTGACCGAGCGGAACTACTCGCGCTACGTGCCCGGCCACGAGACGCCGCTGGGCAATGTCACGATCGCGACGATGGCGCAAATCTACCCCGAGGATCGCGGCACCAACTATGCCGTGCGCGACGGTCGCGCGGTCGCGGCGAAGCTGCTCGAGCGGCTGCGCTGATCGCAGGCGAAAATCGGCGAAAATCGGGGTCAGAGTTGAATATTCTGCGTGCGGGCGAGGCGCATTCGGTCGCGCCGCGAGATTGGACGCGGACCGTCGCGAATATCTTAACTCTGACCCCGATTATTCCCTTGATCGTGAAGCTCCGGAGCGGCTGGCCGGTCACGGCGGCCGACTGGAGGCGGTTGTCCGTGGTGCCGTAGGTGAACGTCTCCGAGGGGCCGCCCGCGAGGTTGCGCGTCAGGCGGTTGTCGGCGGCGTCGTAGCTGTAGG
>CAZUYG010000801.1:0-2215 GCA_964624265.1 uncultured Candidatus Odyssella sp. | reverse complement strand
TCGGGCAGGCCGAGCTCGCGGCCGAGCGCCCGCACCTCGTCCTTGAACAGCTCGCGCACCGGCTCGACGAGCTTCAGCTTCATGCGCTCGGGCAGGCCGCCGACATTGTGGTGCGACTTGATCGTGTGCGACGGGCCGCCGAAGAACGAAACCGACTCGATCACGTCGGGGTAGAGCGTACCCTGCGCGAGGAACGCGGCGCCGCCCACCTTGTGCGCCTCCTCGTCGAACACTTCGATGAAGGTCGTGCCGATGATCTTGCGCTTCTGCTCGGGATCGCTGACGCCGGCGAGCTTGCCGAGGAACAGCGCCGATGCGTCGCGATGCACGAGCGGGATGTTGTAGTGGTTGCGGAAGAGGTCGACGACCTCCTTGGCTTCGTTGAGCCGCAGCAATCCGTGATCGACGAAAATGCAGGTCAGCTGGTCGCCGATGGCCTCGTGCAGCAGGACGGCGACGACCGACGAATCGACGCCGCCCGAAAGCCCGCAGATCACGCGCTGCTTGCCGACCTGCTCGCGGATTTTCGCGATCTCCTCGGCGCGGAACGCCTTCATCGACCAGTCGCCCTTCAGGCCTGCGATCCGGTGCGTGAAGTTGCGCAGCAGCTTGGCGCCGTCCGGCGTGTGCATCACCTCGGGGTGGAACTGCACGCCGTAGAACTTGCGCTTTTCGTCGGCGATCGCGGCGAACGGCGCGCCCGGGCTTTCGGCCACCGGGCGGAAGCCTTCGGGAATGGCGATCACGCGGTCGCCGTGGCTCATCCATACCGGATAGCTGCCGCCCTTCTTCCACACGCCGTCGAACAGGGCGTTGTCGGCCGTCACGCGGACTTCGGCACGGCCGAATTCGCGGTGATCGCCCGGCTCCACCTTGCCGCCGAGCACGTCGCACATCGTCTGCTCGCCGTAGCAGATGCCGAGCACCGGCACGCCGAGCTTGAAGACGGCGGGGGAGGCGGAGGGCGTGCCCTTCTCGTGCACCGAGGCGGGGCCGCCCGACAGGATGATCGCCTTCGGCGCGTAGTCGGCGATGCGCTTCTCGGGCACGTTGAACGGCATGATCTCGCAATAGACGCCGCTCTCGCGTACGCGCCGGGCGATGAGCTGCGTGTATTGCGCGCCGAAATCGAGGATGAGGACGCGTTCGTGGTGGCCGATGGTCATGGGCGGTCCGTGCTTGGTGGCGTCATGTTAGCGGCGGTCAGCGGCGGACGCATGGGCCGCCCTCGGCGAAAACGGAGGCGAGATCGGGCCAGCGATAGCCGACCTGAGGGACGTCCTTGCCCCACAGGCGCTCCACGCGCTCGATGTTCCGCTTGCCGCCCATCGCCTCGTAGAAGAAGCGCGAAGGATTCTGCGCGAGCACCCACAGCATCGCCTGATAGCAGCCGCGCTCCCGCAGACCCTGGAGCAGAGCGCAGATCAGCGCGCGGCCGATGCCGCGGTTCTGGAAGTCGGGGCGGACATAGAGCGTGTAGATCTCGCCTTCGTATTTCACCCCGTCGCGGCCCGGCCCGGCGCTGCCGAAGCCGGCGATGCCGCCTTTGGCATCGACGGCGACGCGGACGAATTCGCGCGAACGGCGCGCAGTCAGCAGGCGCGACCAGTAATAGCCCTGCGCCTCGTCCGACATCTTGACCAGCACGCGGTCGGGCAGCATGCCGGGATAGGTCGCGCGCCAGGTTTCGACATAGGCGGCGGCGATCTTCTCCGCGTCGTCGGCAATGCCGGCGCGTACCGCGAATCCGGTCATGGCGGCGCCAGCACGGCCGCGAAAAAGCCATCGGTGCGATGGCGGTGCGGCGTCAGCAGCATGTAAGGCCCGTCGAACGGCGCTTTCGTTCCGAGCGCTTCGCGCCAGGCTTTGTCGGCGGGGATCGCGCGCCATCCCTTGTTGGACGCAAGGAAGGCCGCGATCTGATCGGCGCCTTCGGACGGCAGGATCGAGCACGCGGCATAGACGAGGCGGCCGTTCGGCCGCACATGCGCGGCCGCTTCGCGCAGCAGCGCGGCCTGCGCGGCGCAATACGTCTCGAGCTTCGCCGGCGTCAGGCGCCATTTCGCGTCCGGGTGCCGCCGCCACGTGCCGGAACCGCTGCACGGGGCATCGACCAGCACGCGGTCGAACTGGCCGAGCGCGACATTGGTCTTTCCGAGCGCCTGCGTCTTCACGATGCGCGCGCCGCTGCGGGCCAAGCGCGGCGCCAGACGTG
>CAZUYG010000800.1:0-2220 GCA_964624265.1 uncultured Candidatus Odyssella sp. | reverse complement strand
CGAGGCGCGGAAGGTCTAGCGGCGGCAGAGCTTCAGGACCTTGTAGCGCGGCGGCAACGGTTGCGGGTTCAGCATCACGTGGCCGAACTTGAGGACATAAATGGCCTTCTGCTTCGGCGGCAGCGGCTGCGGATTGAGGGCCGAGGCGGGCGCGGCCGCCGCGGCAACCGCCGCCAGCGCCGCGAGCACGGCGAGCTTGCGTAACATGGGCATTCTCCTGTCAGTGCCCGTCGACCCGCGCGCATCATACGGATCGGCCCTGAACCGGGCGTGAACCCGGCCGGGATCGCCACTTGACGGCGATCACGACGCGCAAAAGAAATAGGGGCGGGTTTCACACCCGCCCCTTTTCGCCGTACGTCCGGTCTCGATCGTTTCGCCGCCCGGCGGGTTCTGCATACCCGCCGCGACGCGGACTCGATGAGGCTATTCCGCGGCCTTCTTCATGCCGGTGAAGTGCGGCATGACTTCCTTGGAGAACAGCGTCATCGAGCGGAGCGCGTCGTCGTAGCTGATGTTGTTGAAGTTGACCTGGAGCGACGCGACCTCGAAATCGCCGTTCTGCTCGACGAAGCTCGAGATCTGCTTCTTGATCTGGTCCGGCGAGCCGACCCAGGCGGCGCCCTTGGCCGTCTGCGTGTCGAAATTCTCGTTCGCGATCCCGGCGATGATCTTGTCGTAGCCGGGATAGTCCTTCGAGGTCGTGCCGCTGGTCCAGTCGGAGGCCGCCGCCACGAGTGATTTCAGATAGCGATTGAGCGGCTCGCGCGCGATCTCGCGCGCCTTGTCGCCGTCTTCGTGGCAGCACATGTGGAACGCGAGCATCACGCGGCCGTTGCCCTTGTGGCCGGCCTTGCGCCACGAGTCGCGGTAGAGCCCGACCAGCTCCTTCATCTTGCCGCCGGCCATCGGGATGGCCATCACGCTGTGGCCGGCCTTGCCCGCCTTCTCGAAGCTCGCGGGCGTGCCGATGGCGGCCACCCAGAACGGCGGGCGCGGCTGCTGCGTGGGCCGCGGCAGCGAGGTGACGTTCTTGAATTTGTGGAATTTGCCCTCGAACGTGACGTTCTCTTCCTCGAGCAGGCGGCGCACCGCCTCCATGCCCTCGTCGAACCGCACGACGCTTTCGTCCACAGGAACGCCGAAGCGCGTGAATTCGTGCGGCAAGAACGCGCGCGCGAAGCCGCACTCGAGGCGGCCGTTCGAGATCGCGTCGACCATGCCGATCTCGCCGGCGACCTTGAGCGGGTGATTGAACACCGGCAGCACCGCGCCGGTGACGAGGCGCGCCTTCTTCGTGCGCTGCGCGGCGGCGACGAGGAAGATGTGCGGGTTCGGCGTGTAGCCGCCGTACGGCTCGAAATAGTGCTCGACCGTGCGCACATGCGTGTAGCCGAGCGGGTCGAAATGATCGCACAGCCGCAGCGCGTCGTCCCAGTAGGCCTGCGCCGACTTTACCTTGGGTCCGATATCGGGGAAAAACTGGATGCCGAATTCCATGGCCCGTGCTCCTTCTCCTCTAGGCGCGGCGGCTCTTTGGCCGGATGCGCGACGTTCCTCGCCGGATTCTTCTGGACCGGCGCCGAAGCACCGGGCATAATTCGTCAGTATACGGATTAATTACGCAGCGTCAACAACGGACAGCGGAATGGCAGGCGGAGCGGCACGGGCAAAGGCGGCGCCACGCGCGATCGACATGATCGACATCCGCCGCACGCCGGGGCATCTGCTGCGGCGCGCGCAGCAGCGCGCCGTCGACCTGTTCGTGCAGGCCGTGGGCGAGAACGGCCTGCGTCCCCCGCAATTCGCGGTGCTGATGACGGTCTATCAGAACCCGGGCCTGAACCAGACGCACCTCGTCGACCGCACGGGCATCGACCGCAGCACGATCGCCGAAATGATCGACCGCATGGTGGCGCGCGGCTATATCGAGCGGAAGCGCGATGCTGCCGATCAGCGCGTGAACACGCTGTGGGCGACGGACGCCGGCATCGCGGCGCTCGAGGCCTCGGCGGATGCGGCGCTGGCGGCGCAGGAGCGCATTCTGGCGCCGGTTGCGCCCGGAAAGCGCGCGGCGCTGCTGGAGGCGCTGGCGCTGCTGGCCGAGGTTCCGGCCGAAGACGACTGATTCGCGCCGGGCGCATGCCGCCCGCTTCAATCCGATCGAGAGGGGAAACGTGCCATGAAGATCTGCCGCTTCGACAATGACCGCCTCGGCGT
>CAZUYG010000799.1:0-2229 GCA_964624265.1 uncultured Candidatus Odyssella sp. | reverse complement strand
AGACACGACGATGGACCCGGCCAAGCGGATTCTCCTCCGCGTGGTGATCCCGTCCGACGTCGATCCGCACGAGGCCGAATCGCACAAGGAAACCGTGAGCCTCGTCGAAGCGCTGATGGGGAGGAAGCCGGAACTGCGCCTCGAATTCATCCAGGAACGCGCGAAGTTCGTGGAAGAGGTGGATGTTTAAGCGTTCATTCGATGCGTTTCCATCGTAGGGGCGCGCTGCGCGCGCCCTGCATCCGTCCGCTAAAACGTAGCATGTGAAGCGCGCGGCCCACGTCTTGCCGCTCGATCACTACACATGCGGGGGCTGGGCGCGCGCAGCGCACCCCTACACATCCGGCGCTTCTCCCCCTGCACGCAAAGCTCTACAAGAGCGCGTCTTGGGAGGCACGCAGATGAACCAGACTACGCCCGCCACGTTTCGCAACGCCCGCACCGACCACATCGGCAGCCTGCTCCGTCCGCCTTCGCTCATCGACGCGTTCAAGCAGTTCGCGCGCGGTGAGTTGCGGCCGGATTTCTTCGAGGCGGCGCAGGACGACGCGATCCGCGAGGTGGTGGCGAAGCAGGAGGCGCACGGGATTCCGTTCGTCACCGACGGAGAGTTCCGCCGGCTCTCGTGGCAGGTGAGCTTCTCGGAGGTCTCGGGCTGGGACCTCTGGGACATCTCGTGGAAGGGGTTCTTGAAGAGCCCCGGCAACATCTCGCCCGGCGAGACGCCGAACACGAAGGGCGAGGATGCCGTCGTCTCGTTCCGCACGCCGGCCACCGCGCGCCTCAAGCTCAAGAGCAGCTTCCCGCTCAAGGAGCTGAAGTTCCTGAAGTCGGTGACGAAGACGCCGGCCAAGATCACGCTGATGGGCGCGGACCGCGTCTGCCAGATGTGCGACATCGAGAAGTCGCGCGCGGTCTATGAAAGCTCGGACGCATTTCTCGCCGACGTCGTCGCCATCCAGCGGCAGATGGTCGACGAGCTGGTGGCGAACGGTTGCGACTACATCCAGATCGATGAGCCGTCTTATACGGGCTACGTCGATCCGCCGACGCTGGAGCGCATGAAGGCGAAGGGCGAGGACCCGCTCAAGAATCTCCGCCGCGCGATCGAGGCCGACAATGCCGTCATCGCCGGCGTGCAGGGCCGGGCGATCACCGGCCTCCACATCTGCCGCGGCAATCGCGCGAGCATGTGGCACCGCGAGGGGAAATACGACGCGATCGCCGAGGCGCTGTTCGGCGGATTGAAATACGACCGGCTGCTGCTCGAATACGATACCGCGCGCGCCGGCGGGTTCGAGCCGCTGCGCTTCGTGCCGAAGGGCGTCATCGCCGTGCTCGGCCTCATCACGACCAAGACCGGCGAGATCGAGACGGTGGACGCGCTCAGGCGCCGCATCGACGACGCCGCGAAATACATCGCGCTCGACCAGATCGCGCTCTCGCCGCAATGCGGCTTCGCCTCGGGCATCGCCGGCAACGCGCTCGGCGAGGACGCGCAGTGGAAGAAGCTCGACGTGATGCGCGAAACCGCGCGGCAGGTGTGGGGGTAGGCGGAAGCGGCCCTCACTTTCCACCCGCCGCAAGAGCGGCGGATGGGCCCCTTCTCTCCCGCTGGCGCGGGAGAGAGAAGCAAGAGCCGAATTCTTCTTTCTCTCTCCCACGAAGTGGGAGAGAAGGGGCCCAAACCGCACTTGCGGTTTGGGAAGTGAGGGCCGGCGACGCTTGAAGGCGCCTTCATGCGCCGGTAGCATTGGCCCAACTCGAACCGGGCTTGGCATGCGCCTTGCCTCGGCTTCGGCAGCGGTGTTCGCGATTCCCGCGGGCGCCCCAAAATGACGGCATTCAGGGACAAGGAGGAGAACATGCGTTTCGGCTATGGCATCGCGGCTGCGCTGCTGGCAGGTGTTTGCGCCTCGGCGGCGCAGGCGCAGAGCATCAAGGTGGGCATCGGCATCAGCGGCTGGACCGGATTCGCGCCGATCACCCTCGCGAAAGAGGCGGGCCTGTTCGCCAAGAACGGAATCGACGCCACGGTGAAGAACATCCCGCAGAAGGACCGCCACCTCGCGATCGCCTCGGGCGACATCCAGTGCGCGGCGACGACGGTCGAGACCTGGATCGTCTGGAACGCGGCCGGCGTCGAGACGACGCAGATCTTCCAGCTCGACCGCAGCAACGGCGCCGACGGCATGGCCGTGCGCGCCGACATCAAGTCGATCAAGGATC
>CAZUYG010000798.1:0-2231 GCA_964624265.1 uncultured Candidatus Odyssella sp. | reverse complement strand
GCCGGTGCCGGTGAACATCCGCCTCGCGGCGCCCGAGATCGCGTTCATCCTGAAGGACGCCGAGGTGAAGGCGCTGGCGGTGGACGAGCCGTTCCTGCCGCTGATCGAGCACGAGCAGATCGCGCCGTTCGCGAAGAACGCATTCGCCGTTTCGCCGAAGCCTCTGGGCGGCGCGCTGCCCGATTACGAGACTCTGCTGAAATCCGCCGCGCCGCATCCGCGCTTCGAAAGCGGGGAGAACGACGACGCGATCCTGCTCTACACCGGCGGCACCACCGGGCGCAGCAAGGGCGTGCGCCTCACGCACCGCAACGTCGTCTCCAACGGCATGCAGTGCGCGATGGAGATGGGTTTCCGCGGCAGCGACACGTATCTCCACATCGCGCCGATGTTCCACTCGGCCGATCTGCTCGGCACCGGCTATACGCTGCTCGGCGCCTCGCACACCTATCTCGCCCAGTTCTCGCCGAAAAACGTGATCTCGGCGTTCCAGGATCTCCGCGCCACTTCGACGATGATGGCGCCGACGATGATCATCATGACCCTGCAGGAGTTGAATCCGGCCAAGTTCGATCTGTCGTCGTTCCGCTGGATGCTCTACGGCAGCGCGCCGATGGCCCCCGAATGGATCGCCAAGACGATCGAGGCGTTCCCGAACGTCGAAGTGTGCCAGGGCTACGGCCTCACCGAAACCGCGCCGATCCTCACTTATCTCGACTTCGAGGAGCACAAGAAGGCGCTGGCCAGCCGCACGTACGACATTCTCAAGGCCGCGGGCCGGCCGATCGCCGGAGTCGACATGCGCATCCTCGACGAAAAGGGCAACGAGGCGCCGCTCGGCGCGGCGGGCGAGGTCGTCGTGCGCGCGCCGAACGTCACGAAAGGCTATCTCAACCTGCCCGAGGCCACCGCCGCCGCGATCCGCGACGGCTGGTTCCACACCGGCGACGTGGGGCGCATGGACGAGCAGGGCTTCATGTATCTGCTCGACCGCAAGAAGGACATGATCATCACCGGCGGCGAGAACGTCTACACGGTCGAGGTCGAACAGGCGATTTATCAGCATCCGGCCGTCGCCGAATGCGCCGTCGTCGGCGTGCCAGACGAGAAATACGGCGAATCGCTGTTCGCCGCGATCGTCATGCAGCCGGGCAAGACGCTGACCAAGGAGCAGATGATCGAGCACTGCCGCGCGCGCATCGGCGGCTACAAGGTGCCGCGCCAGATGGTGTTCCTGCCCGCGCTGCCGAAGAGCGCGATGGGGAAAATTCTGAAGACCGAGATCCGGAAGGAATACAGCGACCCGAGCAAACGGGCGGGATAACGATTCAGCAGGAGAGAACGACGTGAAAGACACGCTCAAGGCCGGCACGACGCACACCGAGAAGATGCTCATCGACCGCGACCGCACGATCGCGTTCATGGGCGACGAACTGCGCGTCTATGCGACGCCGCGCATGTGTCTCGACATCGAGCACACCTGCCGCAATCTGCTCGTGCTGCATCACGATGCGGGCGAGGATTCGGTGGGCGCGCGCATCGAGATCGATCATCTCGGTCCGACGATGGTGGGGCAGACCGTGACCGTGACGGCGAAGGTCGTCGAGCTCGCGCTGCCGCGCGTCGTGTTCGAGGTCGAGGTCAAGGACGAGATCGACACGGTCGGCAAGTCGAAGCACATCCGCTTCGTCGTCGACAAGGCCAAACAGGGCGAGCGCCTGAAGCGCAAGGCCGACAAGGTAAAGGCGGCGAAGGGTTGATGAAATCTTCGTCGTCCTGAGCGAAGCGAAGGATCTCTTGCAGCAAACGACGCGGCAAATGGCGTAGAGATCCTTCGCGCCGCAAGGGCGGCGCTCAGGATGACGGGTTTGGAGTAGAGCGATGGCGCAGCAGAAGTCCGAGAAGAAAACCGTTCCCATGTACTGCTACCAGTGCGTGGCAGGGCCCGATTTCTTCAAGGTCGAGGTCGAGAACGGCGTCGCCACGCGCATCGAATCGAACTGGGACATCCGCAAGGAGCATCCCGCGGGCGGGCGCGTCTGCGTGAAGGCCTACGGCCTGATTCAGAAGACCTACAATCCGAACCGCATCAAGAGCCCGATGAAGCGGACCAACCCGAAAAAGGGCCGCGATCAGGATCCGGGCTTCGTGCCGATTTCGTGGGAGGAGGCGTTCGATCTCGTCGGGCAGAAGCTGCGCGACATCCGCGCCAAGGGCCTCAAGGACGAGCA
>CAZUYG010000797.1:0-2237 GCA_964624265.1 uncultured Candidatus Odyssella sp. | reverse complement strand
CGTCGGCGCGGCCGACGATGGTGACGGACGAGACGTTCTGCGAGGGATAGCCGCCGAGATTGTGCGTCATGCCGCGCACCGGGTTCGCGAGCTGGCGCGGGCCGGCGCGGCCCTGAAGCTGCAGATACATCTCGTAGAGCATGCGGATGCCCGAGGCGCCGATCGGATGGCCGAAGCATTTCAGGCCGCCGGCGATCTGGCACGGCACCTTGCCGTCGGCGTCGTAGAAGCCGTCGAGCACGTCCTTCACCGCGCCGCCCTCGCCCGAGATGTGGAGGTCTTCCATCGTCACCAGCTCGGTGATGGAGAAGCAGTCGTGCACCTCCATCATGCTGATCTGGTCGCGCGGCTTGTCGATGCCGGCTTCGCGATAGGCGCGCTCGGCGGCCTTGCGCGTGGTGGCGAAATACGAGCCGTCCCACTGATTGTATTGCGCCTCGGTGCCGTTCGAGACGGCGAGCTGGATCGCCTTCACGGTCACGAGGTCTTTCTTGCCGAGGCCCTTCGCGATCTCGGGCGTCGTCACGATCACGGCGGCGGCGCCGTCGGACACGCCGCAGCAATCGAACAGGCCGAGCGGCTCGGCGATCATCGGCGCCTTCAGCACCTGCTCCTCGGTGATCTCCTTCTGGAGATGCGCTTTCGGATTCTTGGCGCCGTTGGCGTGGCTCTTCACCGAGATGCGCGCCATCGCGCGCTTCAGCTCCGCCTTGTCCACCTTGTGCTTCGCGCGATAGGCCGAGGCGAGCTGCGCGAACGCGCCGGGCGCCGACTGGTTCGCCCACCACATGTTGTTGAACGGGCCGTTCAGGCTCTGCGGCAGGCCGCCATAGCCCGTGTCCTTCAATTTTTCGACGCCGAGCGCGAGCGCGAAATCAGCCGCGCCGGACGCCACCGCGTAGCACGCTCCGCGGAACGCCTCGGTACCGGTGGCGCAGTAGTTCTCGACGCGCGTCACCGGGATGTAAGGCAGGCGCAGCGCGATCGAGAGCGGGATCGCCGAGCGGCCGACGTTGACCGATTCGAGCGCGGTGCCGAACCACGCCGCCTGGATCTGGTTTCGGTCGATGCCGGCGTCGTTGATCGCCTCGGTGAACGCCTCGACCATGAGGTCGTCTGGGTTCTTGTCCCAGCGCTCGCCGAACTTGGCGCAGCCCATGCCCAGAATCGCGACCTTGTCCTTGATGCCCGTGGCCATCGGCGTGGTTCCTCGTGGGTTTCCTTTGGATCGTAACTTAACAGGGAGGCGGGGAGACGGGGAGAAGAAAGAATCGCCACGAAGGCACCGAGGAGATTTCTGCCGGTCGAAGGCCGCCTTTCATTCTCCTTCGTGTCTTGGTGTCTTCGTGGTGATTCTTGTTCCCCGCCTCCCCGCGATCGTCCGCTCACCGCTGCTCGGTGGCGAGGCGCAGGCCCAGGGCGACGAGGATCGTGCCCATGACGGCGTCGAGCGCGCGGCGGATCTTCGGCCGGCGCAGTACGTCGCCGATCCGGGCCACGCCCCAGGAATAGAACACGAGCCAGACGAAGGTGATCGCGGCGAAGGTGAAGCCGAGCCACGCGAAATCGAAGAATCCCGCCCCGCCCGCGTTCGGCACGAATTGCGGCAACAGGCTCGTGAAGAACGCCGCGATCTTCGGATTGCTGAGATCGGAGATGAGCCCGGTGCGATAGGCGGCAAACGCGCTCATGCGTCGCCGTGCCGCCCCCGCCTGCGCCACCCCTTTCCAGCCTTCAGCGCGAAAAGCGCTCCAGAGTGACATGGCGCCGAGATAGATGAGATACGCGGCACCGATCAGCTTCAGCGCCACGAACAGCGGCTCCGACGCCACGAGCAGCGCCGTGATCCCCGCGCTCGCCGCCAGCGCCCAGATCGCGAGCCCGCTCGAAACCCCGAGCGCCGTGAACACCCCGCCCCTCAACCCGCCCGCCATCGCCGAGCGGATCGTCACGGCGGTGTCGGGCCCCGGCGTCGTGATCACGAGCAGCGAAAGGCCGATGAAGGCGAGGTAGGTGGACATCTCACCACTCCTTCGTCAAAGCGACACAGCACGTTTTCGCAGTGACCGGCCCCCGGCGGTCAGCCCTGCGCCAATCACGGCGAATACCGCCGCCAACCCGGCGAAGATCGTAACCCGCGCCCAGCGGCCCAGCATTCCGCCGATGCGAGCGTTTGCGGGATTTGCCGGTTCGTAAGCGACCGGCACGCGGTCGCCCACGCGAAGGTGGTAGTTCTT
>CAZUYG010000796.1:0-2238 GCA_964624265.1 uncultured Candidatus Odyssella sp. | reverse complement strand
GAGATGACGAAGCTCGCGCCGCTCGCCGACGACGAGCGCGGCGTCATCATCAACACCACCTCGGTCGCGGCCTACGAGGGCCAGATCGGCCAGATCGCCTACAGCGCGTCGAAGGGCGGCGTCGTCGGCCTCACCTTGCCGGCCGCGCGCGAGCTCGGCCGCCACGGAATCCGCGTGATGACGATCGCGCCCGGCTACGTGCAGACGCCGCTGCTCGACGCGGTGCCGGAGCACATGCGCACCGCGCTCTTCTCCAGCCAGGTGTTCCCCAACAAGCGCGTCGGCAAGGCCGAGGAATATGCGCATCTCTGCCTGTCGATCATCGAGAACCCGATGCTCAACGGCTCGGTGATCCGCCTCGACGCCGGGACGCGCATGCCGCCGAAGTGATGAATTGCGGCGCCGCGCGCCGCACTTCGTCACCCTGAGCGCAGCGAAGGGTCTCTCGACGGCGAGAGATGCTTCGCGCCCCAAGCGGGGCGCTCAGCATGACGTTAACGGAGGGAGGAACAGCGTGCTCCAGCTCCGCCCGAACTGCGAATGCTGCGATCGCGATCTGCCGCCGGAATCGCCGGAGGCGCGCATCTGCTCGTTCGAATGCACGTTCTGCCGCGATTGCGCCGAGGGCGTGCTCAGCGGGCACTGCCCGAATTGCGGCGGCGAGCTGGTGCGTCGCCCGATCCGCCCGCGCGAGAAGCTTGCGAAATTCCCGGCTTCCACCGAGCGCAAGGTGAAGGCCGGCGGCTGTGCGCCGAAGCGGGCGGCCTAGCGGCGCGCTATTTGCGCCCGCATTCCTTGTCGATCGCGGCCAGCGCCTTCGAGAAACCGTCGAGCGGGTAGATGTCGGTGATCTTCGGCCCGGCGCCGGGCACCGCGGTGGCCTCGGCGTTTTTCCCGGCCTTGAGCGCCGCCACGATCTCCGCGTTTTCCTTGGCGTTGCCGCCATAGGCCGTGTCGCCCTCGGCGGCGAGCGCGTAGGTCTTGTTGCCGATCTCGAGGCCGAGCTTCGAGCCCTTCTTGAGCGCGAAGCCTGCTTTCACCTGCACCTGGCCGAACGATTTGCGTTTCGGGAAATGCGCGATCATAAGCGTGGCCTCGCCGCGCTTGGCGATCTTGCCTTCGCTCTTGGCCGGCAGCGCCGCGATAAAGCAATAGGCGTCGTTGCCGTCGCCGCCCTTGTGCGCTTCCCACTTGTCGAAGCGCCCGAGGAACTTGTCGGCCGCCCACGACGGCGCCGCCGCCGTCAGCGCGGCGCCCGCAACGCAGGCCAGAAAAATCGCGCGCATGTCGCTCCTCAATCCCTGCACATGATACGGCGCTTCCGGCTCAGCCGCTCCCGCGCTCGCCGTGCCGGCGGCGGCGCTTCTTCTCCCACAGCGGCGCGCCGAAGGCGGGCGGCGGCGCCAGCGGCTGCTTCGGCCCGCCCGCCGTCAGCGGCCGGTCCGCAAAGCGGCCGAGGTTCAGCAGCCGGTCGTACATCACGATGGCGCCGGCAACACCGACATTGACGCAGAATTTCATCGGAATTTTGACCGTGAAATCGCACAGCGCCTGAATCTCGGGCGATAGCGAGCCGCGCTCCGGCCCGAGAATGTAGGCGGCGGCCGGCGGATGGCGGAAGCTCGGCAGGTCCACCGCGTCGTCGAGCAGCTCCACGCCCACCAGCTCGCAGCCGACCGGGAGGCGCAGCTCCGAAGCGTCGGCGAATTCGTAGAGCGGCACATGGCCGCGGCTCTTCGAGGTGTCCGACTGCTCCACCTCGCGCTTCGAATAGACGGCGCCGACCGTGAACACGAAGGCGGCGCCGAACGCATGCGCGGTGCGGAACAGCGTGCCCGCATTCATCGCTTTCGAAAGCTGCTCGACGCCGATGCCGAAATAGCCGCGCATGGCGGAATCTTGCTGCGCGCCGGGCTTTCGCGCAAGCACCCCGCGCGTTCGCCGGTGCGCTTGCGGCGATGGAACATCAGGGCAGGGCCTAGCCGCGCGCGGGCAGTTGGGATAGAGGCAAGGACATGTCCGAGAACGTGAATCCCGTCCTCGTCGAGGTCACGCGCGGGGCCGCCGTCGAAAGCCAGCACCGTGGCGCCGCCTGCGTCTACGACGCCACCGGCGCCCGTGTTCTGGCCTGGGGCCAGGTGGAGGCGCCGGTCTTCCCGCGCTCCACGGTGAAGCTCTTACAGGCCGTGCCGTTCCTCGAATCGGGCGCGGCCGACGTGTGCCAGGCGAATTTCAACG
>CAZUYG010000795.1:0-2241 GCA_964624265.1 uncultured Candidatus Odyssella sp. | reverse complement strand
ACCGCGTGCTCGCGCGCGCTTGACATCGCCGAAGCGCTCGCCGCGATCGCCGGCGCCGGGGTGGTTCCCGTCGCTGCGGCGCCGGGCGAACTCAAGGGCGAGATCATCGAATTCGCCGAGCACGCGGCGGCGACGTTCCGGGACTACGCCCTGCTCGATCGAACCGCGCGGCCCGGCCGCGAGCTGCTGGAGCGCCTCGATGGCGACCTGCAGAAGGTGATCCGCGTCGCGATGCAGGCGCGCGAGAACGTGAAACACAGGATGGCCCCGGCTGCCGGCGCGGTGGCCCGGCCGGCGCGGCGATGAACCGGCCCTTTCAACGCCGTGCGTGCGGAAAACCGGCCGCACTTTCCAGTCGCAGCCGGTCCGCCTCGCGCCCACATCTTGATCGTCGCCGCGGGGGCGCCGCGAACCGCGTCCACGCGCCGCCTCCCCGGCCAGGAGTTCGTCCATGATCGCCAAGAACGCTCTTGCCCTTCGCCCGCTGGCGCTCGCGGCAACCGCCGCCATCGCCGTTTTTCTCGGCACTGGCACGGGTGCCGCGTGGGCGCAAAGGCACAGCGACGGAACGCACGACAGCGATTCCCACGATGGACACAAAGGCAAGCGCGGCAAAGGCCATGACGACGGCAGCGAGACGCGCTCGCCGCACGGCAAGTCGGAGGAAGACGCGATCTTCCGCGGCAAGAAAGGCAAACAGGGCGGCCACGACGCCGAACACGGCTCCGATTCGACTGACGAAGGCCACGGCGACGACCGCGCCACGCGCGGGCGGCGCGACACCGGCGCGACTGAGGAAGAGTCCGATCGGCGCGGCCCCCGCTACCAGGGCGGGCGCGAGACCGGAAAACCGGGCGACGCCGGAATGAAGAAGGGCAGCATCCATGCCGACCTCTGGGTGATCCTGCGCAATCCCGACGGCACGCCGATCCTGACGCCGCAAGGCTATGTGCAGCCGCTCGACAAGGACGGGAACCTGATCCCGCTCAACGCGGACGGAACGCCCGTCGATGCCGCGAAAGTCGTCGAAGTGGAGCTGAGCCGCCTCAATGTCGGCCGCTCGCCCGCATCGGTTCTCGACCGGCAGCTCGCCGAGGTCGTGAAGTCGATCAACGCGGCGACCGCGATTTCCACGGATACCGCGGGCCGGATCGTCGTGACGGTCGGGACAACGACGAAGACGATCGATTCGCCGCTCGCGAATCTCGCGCTCTACAAGGCGCTCGTCGAGAAAGGCACCGTCCCGGGACTCAATCCCGCGCTCAACCTGGGCACGCTGTCGTTCCTCAAGGACGGGCTCCAGACCGCCGACGATTTCAGAGCGGCCGCCGCGTTTCTCGGTGCCGCCGCGGACAAGTCGGGCAAGGTGCTGCCCGACACGGTCGCCTACCTGAACCAGATTCTCCGGCTGACCGGGCCGAGCACGTTCCTCTACGCGGACAACAAGGTTTACCTCCGCGTTCCCGCGGACCTCTCCTATACGCGCACCGGCTACAACGTGATGGTCGACGTGCTCGTGAAACAGGCCGACGGCAGCTACGTGCGGCAGCCGGTCAACCTCATCGACGCCGTCTTCGGCGGCGTCTCGTTCTCGCAGCGGCCGCTGACCGGATTCGCCGCGTTCGCGCAGGCGGCGGACGACGCGCGCGCCGTCATTCAGTTCCTGCACGACAACCCGCTGCCCACGAACTAGTGGCGCGAACCCGGCGCGCGCCATGCGAGGACCAGGACCGTTGAACGCAAAGCGAAGATTGAACGTGCAGAAACAGGGATCCCGCGTCGTGTCCCCATGGGGCGGATCGGTGCGTCGAAATCAGCCCCGCGCACGAGGTCTGCCAATGACGATCAACCTGTCTCGAACCGCCGCGTATGCGGCCGCTGCCGCACTGGCGATCGGCCTGGGTGCCGTATCGTTCACCGCGGCACCGATCAGCAGCGCCTTCGCGCAGCAAGGCCAGCGCGGCGACTCGCCGGGCGGACCCGGCAAGGGCCGCGATGGCACGCAGGGCCCCGGCAGCGACCGCGGCAAGGCCGGCTCCACCGAAGACCGCATCATGCGCGGCAAGAAAGGCTCGGTCACGATCGAGGAAGACTCCGACAAGCGCGGCCCCGCCTACAAGGGCGGCCGCGATACGGGCAAGCCCGGAACGGCGGGCACCAAGAAGGGCAGCACCTATGCCGACCTCTGGGTGATCCTGCGCAATCCGGACGGCACGCCGATTCTCACGCCCGAGGGCTACG